>SKLO01000176.1 GCA_007123195.1 Verrucomicrobiales bacterium
GAGGCGAAGCTGTCGCCGCCGCCGACGCGGTCGAAGATCTCAAGCCGGTCGCGCTTGATGGAGTGATGGAACCGGCCGTCGTGCCAGAGGATGGCGCTCCAATCGTTGATGGTGGCGGTGTGAACCTCGCGCAGGGTGGTGGCGGCGGCCTTGAAATTCGGAAAGGCCGCCACGGCGCGCTCGATCATTTTCTGGAAGCTGTCGGTCTCGATGCCGGTGATGTGCTCGCTGACGCCCTCGACCTCGAAGCCGAGGCTGGCGGTGAAGTCCTCCTCGTTGCCGATCATCACGTCGACATAACTGGCGATCTCCCGGTTGACCTCCCGGGCCTTGGCCTGGCCGCCGATCGACTTCCACAGCGAGGGCCGGTAGTTGAGGTCGTAGGAAACGATGGTGCCGTGCTCCTTGGCCTTCTTGCAGGCCTCGATCACCAGCTCGGCGGTGGTCTCGGACAGGGCGGCGAAGATGCCGCCGGTGTGGAACCAGCGCGAGCCGAGGCGGCCGAACACCTCGTCCCAGTCGATGTCGCCGGGTTTCATCTGCGAGGCGGCGGTGAGGCCGCGGTCGGGCACGCCCTTGGCACCGCGGATGCCGAACCCGCGCTCGGTGAAGTTGAGCCCGTTGCGCACCTCGCGGCCGATGCCGTCATACGGTCGCCACTGGATGAAGCGGGTGTCGACGCCGCCCTGAAGGATGAAGTCCTCGATCAGGTGGCCGACGTCGTTGTCGGCGAACGCGGTGACCACGGCGGTGGGCAGGCCGAAGCAGCGGCGCAGGCCGCGGGTGACGTTGTATTCGCCGCCGCCCTCCCAGGCGGTGAACTGGCGGGCGGTGCGGACCCGGCCTTCGCCAGGGTCGAGCCGCAGCATGATTTCTCCGAGGGACACGCAGGCGTAGGCGCAGTCGGCGGCGGGTTTGAGATCGATCGACATGAAGGTATGGCGGGTTGGGATGAGCCGGCGCCGGTCGCCGGCCGGGGCCGGGGCGCGGGGCATGGATGTTGGCCGGGGCGGCGGCGGGTCATGGCAACGACCACGCGCCTGCCTAAGGACGGGGCAGAGGGGCTGCCACCACCCGCGTCTCCGGCGGCTGGAACCATTCAACGGACCGGGCCGCCTGTCCAGTCGCGTTTCTCAATCGTCGATCGGTCGACCGGGCAATCGCCCGCTCTGCCGCTGGCGCTCGAGCTGCAGGTCGGCGATGTCGATCAGCACCAACGCCAGGTGTTTCACGACATGAACCAGCAGCGCGGCCGCCGCGAAGCTGCCGCCCCACAGGAGCAACAACGGCAGAACCTCCGGCCCGCTCAAGTAGTGGAAGGCGCCGAGTTGGAGCAGGAACATCAGGACGAGCAGGGCCCACAGCAAAATCGCCAGCCACGAGATCGCCGAGCGCAAGCCGCGGTAGGCGCTGTGGTTCCGGCCCGCTTGCAGCAGCAACCAGGCCCAGCGCCGGGCGTCGGGCCCGGTCCGGGTTTCACGGTCCATGCCGTCGAGCAATTCCCGCACGGCGTCCTGCATGTGGCCCAGGGCCGCCGGCACCTGTCCGGGAGGATCGGCCAACCCGGCGCCCTGGCGCACCGCGTTGATTTGCTCCGGCGACACCTGCTGGGTCAGCGGTTGCCAGCCGAACTCGTTCTTGAGCGCGTGGTAGGTCTGGCCCTGCGCTTCCATTACCTGCCAGGGTTCGAGCGGCTCGGCCGCGACGACGTCGCGCAGCAGTTCCTCCAGCGGTGCCGGTCCAAACAAGTGGTCGCGGTCGGGGTGTCGGAGCCAGAACTTGGTCATGACGAAACGGGGTGGCGTTGGCGGCGACTGAAGGGGGGCACCGTTGGCGGACCGTCAGCGGGCGGGGGCCGTGCGCGGATTCTGCCGTTGGCGGGGATGCTCGTCAAACCTTACCTGCCCGCGCGCTCCGGCCGCTCCGGTGAAATGGTCGGTGCTGATCCACTGGTCAGCCCCGCAGTTCGTGGTTGAGCACGGCAAGGCAGTAGATGGCGGCGGTCTCGGTGCGCAGGATGATGGGGCCGAGGCTGACCGGCTGGCAGCCGAGGGCGCGGGCGGCATTGGCCTCGGCCGGTGTGAAGTCGCCTTCGGGGCCGATGCAGATCAGGGCCGAGGCCGGTCTTGCGGCGGCATCGGCCTCGTCGCCACCGCGGCCAGGGAACATTTCGCGCAGCGGCCGGGCGTCGCTCTCGAGCGCGGCAATCAGCTTGAGGTCGTGGGAGTCGAGCTGTTGCAGGGCTTGTTCGAGCGGCCGCGGCGGGTGCACCGCGGGCAGCCAGTTCTGGCCGCATTGCTTCGACGCCTCGATGGCGACGCGCTGCCACTTGGCCTGCTTGCGGGCGGCTTCGTCAGGGTCGATGCGGACCACGGTGCGCTGCGAGACGACCGGCACGATGTGGTCGACGCCCAGTTCGGTCGCCTTCTGCACGATGAGGTCCATGTTCTTGCCCTTGGGGATGGCCTGCACCAATGTGAGGGTGGTTGGCAGCGGCGGGGTGCTGCCGGACAGCCTCGGCGCCACCACCACCTGCTCGCGCCGTGCCTCGGCGATGGTGCCCTGGATCTCGTGGCCGCGGCCGTCGAACACGATCAGCCCGTCGCCCTGACGCAGGCGCATGACATCGATGCAATGGTGCGCCTCGGCGCCGTCGAGCACCGGGGCCTCGGGATTCCATGCGTCGGGCTCGATGTAGAAACGTGGCAGGGACATGGCGGCGGTCACTGGAAAAACCGTTTGGCGCGGTCGAGGAAGGATTCGTGGAGCGGGTTGTTCTTGTCGCCGATGGAGTCGGCGAACGCCTGCAGCTTGGCGCGCTGGTCGGAGTTGAGCTTGATCGGCACCTCGACATTGACCTTGACCAGCAGGTCGCCGTTGCGGCCGCTGCCGAGGCGTGGCAGGCCGCGCTCGCGGAGGCGGAACACGGTGCCGCCCTGGGTGCCGGGGGGGATCTTGACCGAGGCCTTGCCGGACAGCGTGGGCACCATCAGTTCGCCGCCGAGGGCGGCGGTGCTGAAGGACAGGGGCATCTCGCAGTAGAGGTCGTCCTCGTCGCGCTCGAACACCTCGTGCTGCTTGATGTGAATGACCACGTAGAGGTCGCCGGCGGGGCCGCCGCGGAGTCCGGCGTCGCCGTTGCCGGCCGAGCGCAGGCGGGCGTTCTCCGGCACGCCGGCGGGAATCTTGATCTTGATCCGGGAGGTCTTCTGCACCCGGCCCTCGCCGTCGCAGGCGGAGCAGGGATCGGAAATCACCTGGCCACTGCCGTGGCAGGTGGGGCAGGTCTGTTGGACCTGGAAGAATCCACGTGAGGAAATCACCTGACCGGCACCGCCGCAGGTGGAACAGGTGCGCAATCCGCCGCCGCTGGCGGAACCGCTGCCACTGCATGTGTCGCAGACGGCAAACTTGCGCAGGTCGAGTTGTTTCTCGACGCCGGCAGCGGCCTCTTCAAGGGTGATCTCCAGGTCGTAGCGCAGGTCGGATCCGCGGCGCTCCACGGTGCCGCCACCGCCGCCGCGACGCCGGGCGCCGCCGAAGAACTCCTCAAAAATGCCGCCGCCACCGGTCCCACCACCGCCGAAAACCTCGCGGAAGATGTCGAATGGATCGTGGAACCCGCCGCCGCCGCCGGCACCCCCTCTCTGGGGCATGCCGCCGCTGAACGCGGCGTGGCCGTAGCGGTCGTAGGCAGCGCGCTTGTCCGGGTCGCTGAGGATCTCGTAGGCGTGGCCGACTTCCTTGAACTTCTCCTCGGCCTCCTTGTCGTCGGGGTTGCGATCCGGATGGAATTTGAGCGCGAGCTTGCGGTAGGCCTTCTTGATGTCGTCCTGGCCGGCCGATTTCCCGACCCCCAGGACTTCATAACAGTCGCGTAACTTGGACATGAACGTTGCTGTGTGAGATAACGGCCGGGCGTGCGCCGACCGGTGGAGAGAATGGATGCAACCGCCCCGGATGTGGCCCGGGAATTGGGCGGCGCGAATTGAGTCAGCTGGTGGATCCGGCTGCCTCGGTGCCGCCGGCACGCCCGCCGCCCGAGGACACCACCACCAGCGCCGGCCGCAAAAGGCGGTCGCGCAGCCGGTAGCCCTTGCGCTGGACGCGCAGCACGTGGCCGTCGGGCACCTGGTCGTTGGGCTCGTGGCCAATCGCCTCGTGGATGGCCGGATCAAATGGCACGGCACCCTCCGGGTCGGAGTCGATGACGGTCACCTGCTGGGCCTCGAGGAAGCCATTGAGCTGGCGCTGCACCATGGCCATGCCCTGGTAGATCATCGACCCGGCCGACTCGGCCCGGGCGGCGGACATGCCCATCTCGAACGAGTCGATGACAGGCAGCAGTTGCTCGAGCAGGGCGGCGTTGGCGTAGGCGCTGGTCTCGGCCTTCTCGCGGGCAACGCGCTTGCGGTAGTTGTCAAAGTCGGCCTGGCGCCTTAGGGCCAGGTCCTTCCAGGCGGCCAGGTCGGCTTGCAGGTGCTCGGGGGTCGGGCCTTCGTCAGAGCCGGTCTCGTCGGTCTGGAGCTCGGACCCGTCCGCGGGCATGGCGGCCAGGTCGTCGCCGTGTCCGGAGGCGCCGGAGTGCTCATGGGAGGCGTCGTCCGGGCCGGGACCGGTGGCCCCGGCGCTGGCGTCGGTGGAAGAAGTGGCTGGCGATTGAGGATCCATACGCATCGATGACTGCCCGCGCGGCGACCGGGCAGCCGGCGCGCTGGCGCCTGACCCGGTGGATGCCGTGCGCGTTGCCGTGGTGGTGGACACCGGCAACGCACGCGGGGAGTGGCGACTATTCACCGCTTTTCGATGGCGATCAAGGTGATGTCATCGTGCGGCGGGTGACCGCGCATGAAGCGCAGGACCTCGTCGCGGATCGCGCCGACCAGGGGCTTGGCGCCGCGACCGACGTTCTGGCGCAGCGCCTCCTTGAGGCGCTCGGTGCCGAACTCAAGGCCCTTGAGGTCGACCGCCTCGGTGACGCCGTCGGTGTAGAGCAACAGGGTGTCGCCGGGGTTCATGCGCAGGTGACGGTCCTTCAACACCCGCTCGAACACCTCGCCCTCGTCGATGCCGAGCGCGAGGCCGGGGGGATTGATTTCCTCGATCTCGCCGGTTTCGGCCCGGTAGAGCATCGGCGGGTCGTGCCCGGCGCGGGCGAAGGCGATTTCGTCGGAGTCCTTCTCGAGAATCACGTAGGCCAGGCTGATGAACTTGTCCTCGCGGATGTCGGGGCAGACGATCCGGTTGACCTTGAACAGGGCGCTGGCGGCCGACAGGTTGCCACGGGCGGCAAAGCGGAGCACCGAGCGGCACATCGCCATGATCAGGGAGGCGGCGACCCCCTTGCCCGACACGTCGCCGATGGCCACGCCGTAATGGTTCTTGTCCACCGCGATGTAGTCGAAGTAGTCGCCGCTGACGTAGCGCGCGGGCAGGCTGGTGCCGGCGATGTCGAAGTCGGACAACGCCGGCGCCTTGCGCGGCAGCAGCAGCCGCTGGATTTCACTGGCGTTCTGCATCTCGCGCTCGAGCCGGCGCTTGTCCTCGGCTTCGCGGTGCGCCATCGAGTTGCCGAGCGCAAAGGCACACTGCTCGGCCACCGAGCGGAAGATCGTGAAGTCGTCCTCGCTGAACCGCGGATGGGAGCCGGTGCGGTGGGCGGCCAGCACGCCGATCATGTGCTCGGCGAACTGCAGCGGCGCGATCATCACGCTGGCGCCCTGCTGGTTGGGCGTGGTGTGGGCCGACTTCATCAGCGGATGCCTCCGGAGGTCGTCGATCAGCAGGGGTTCGTTGGCCGCCAGCACCGAGCCCAGCAGGCCGTCCGAGGCCGCCACCGAGTGCAGCCGGAGGAAACTTGTGAGGGTGGCGAGGTCGTTGCGGGCGCGCACGGCTATGCGCTCGGGGAGTTCGATCAACGGCGGGCTGCTGTCGGAAATGAAGGATGGCACCAGTTTGGTCTGGGTGGCGTCCATGACATACAGGCTGCCGCCCTGGGCCTTGAGCACCGCCACCACTCCCTCGACCATGTAGCGGTGCATGCTGGCGGTCGACTGGTCGCGCATCAGCAGGATCCCAAGCCCGTGCAGGAATTCGAAGATGCGCTGCTCCTCGCTGACCATCTCCTGGCGCGCGTCGCTCATGATCTGCGTCTGCCGGCACTGGCGCTGGAACAGGCGCACCAAATGCACGATGGCGGCGAGTTGGATCACAACCAGCAGCCATGGCAGCACCCCGAGAAAGGTATCCATGGGAACGACAGGGAAAAACCACGACGCCCGCTCTACGGTCCTGCGGGCGCCCAAGTCAGAAGAACCTCAAGCGGTGACGGATGCAACCGAGAAAGCCGTCCCCTGGAAGCGGCGGCAACGGCGGCCCGGATCCAGTTCCGACTGATCCCACCACCCGCGTAGCGCGGGTTCGTGCCGGGAAGGTGGATCACAGGCCCTGCCGCGACCGGTCGTTGTCAGGAGTTTCTCCAGGCCGGCCCGGCGGACTCCGCCCCGGCGGGGGTGTCTTCCCGGTCGGGCATCCTGCGCTGGCGGACCTCGTCCTCAAGGTAGCGGACCACGTCGCGGAACCGCGGGATGTTGTTCGGATTGGCCTCGCCCAGCGCCTGGTGCGCCTCCAGCACGACGGCGGCCCGTTCCTGCTTGCTGGTTTCGGCCGGGGCGGCGCTCGAGGGCAGCGCCGACAGTTCACCCGACACCACCCGGC
>SKLO01000160.1 GCA_007123195.1 Verrucomicrobiales bacterium
CGAAGCACTGCTTAGCCGCGATGAGCGGTTCGTTCCGTGCGAAGCCACTCCGCAGGTCGTCGACCAACGGGAGAGGACAATCGTAGCCGGTGTAGGGATCGCCGCCGTCTGACACGTCCTCGCCGTCAAGCGCGGTCCAGCGGCGCTGGATGCCCGGATGCGGCAGGGTGGTTTTGACGGCGGGGGCCATGACATCGGAATCGTAACCGGGCCCGGTGTAGAAGGCAAGTCCGGACTGAACTTTCCACCCCGCGCCGAGGCGGCGGCGGCGACAGGTTGCCCTTGCTCCGCTCGGGCCATGCGGGGTCCGGCCTCCTCCTCCTCCGGAGGTCGATGCAACGATGCCGCTGCCGCGGCAGAGCGTTGCCGCCCTTTTTCCTGCCCTTTTCCACGGTCTGGCGATCCAGTCCGCGCCGCTTGACGTTGCCGTCCTCATCGCCCTGCTCGCGCCCCTCATCAAACAGCAAGGCCCGATACCACCCGGCTCCGGTCGTCAAGGTCTCGGCGGCCCATTGCGCCCGACGTAGCCGGATGATTGAACCACAAAGAAAAAAAATGGAAAGTCTGAACCCGGGCGGGGTAGCGGATGTTTGGGTTTCTGGCTTTGCCGCCCAAGCGCTCCCAACCCAATGGTGTTCCACACTCTGGATTCTATGCCTGTCTGGCATGTATTCCGGGGCACGTCCGCGGTCCGGTAGCGCGGTGCAGGACTGCGGCGCGCACGACCGGGTCGGCAGGGGTTGTCTGGATCGATCGGAGGGCGCCGATATGCGAGGAGGGGTCGCAGCAGGCTGCTCCCCGGAAAGCGGCAGCCCTCCTTCGCCCAAGCGCTACGGCGGACAAGCAGGCTGCCGCAGTCCAAGGCAAGCCGCCTGCGGCGGCTCGCAACTGACCTTCGGGAACGATCCGCCCAAATTCAGCTTCACACGAGCCCACCCTTGGCCGGTCGGCATCGACATCTGGTGTCGCGGTCGCGACACCAGATGTCGCCAATTCGCCGCCGACTGGGAACGCATCCAGTTGATCCTGATTCCACACCCCGCGCAGCGCGGGTTCTGTGCTGCAGGGCGGGCCTCGGACCCGCCGGGTTGCCGGTGGTTCGTGCCATCCGACGTCAGCCGCGCCAACGGCGCACCATCCCTGAGCCCAGGGCATCGCCCAGGGTCCCGACCACCCACAAGACCCAGCGCCCCAACGGGGAGCCATTTGCCGGCGATCACGAGCCAGCCATTGGGGTGGATTGTTGGCGCGCAGGCGGATTGGATTGTGCTTGCCGACCATCATCCGGGCGTTCATAACTGCGGCCATGCTGGCCTCCTTGCGCTGCGGCGCTCTCCGCCCTCTGAACACCGTCCCGGCGGCTGAACGATGGGCCGTGGCGCTGATGCTGGGCTGGTTGACGATAGGGATGCCGGCGGCCGCGGACGGGCAGGAGGCGGTGACCGAAGGGGCGGGCGAGGAGTCCGAGGACGGAGTGGCCGGGAATGAGGACGGGGAGGCGAAGGCGGTGCAGTCGGCGAATGTGCCGGCCGGGTGGGGGGAGTTGCAATGGCAGGTGGAAGGGCTGGCGACGGCACGCGACGGCCTTTTGGTGCTGGGAGATGGAACGCGGTTGCAGGTGACGGCGGTTGGCTGGCAGGCGGACGGGGACGGGCCGGACCAGGCCGGGGACAAGCTGGTGCTGACGACCGATTGGGGCGAGGCGGAGGTGCCGCTGGAGGCGGTGGCGCTGGTGCGTGGTGCTCCCGGTTTGACCGGGCATCGGGTGGAGGTGCAGTTGTGGAACCTGACCACCCTGCACGGCACGCCGGCGCCGGGGCGGCTGCTGTTGCGGGGGCAGGATGGCTTGCAACTGGCGGTGCGACCGGGGGAGATCGAGCTGTGGGCGGCTCCCTTGCCCGCGGGGTTGGCCTGGCTGGAGCGGAGCACGATGGCGAGCATTGTGGGCGTGGACGAGGGAGCGGACCCGGTGCCGGCGGAATCGCTGGCGGTGCAACTGGCCGACGGGCAGGTGCTGGTGCTGGATGGCAAATCGATGGCCGGGCTGACGGTGGGGTTCGCCAGTCGCTACGGCGTGCTGGAGCCGGAATTGTCGGAGGTGCGGGGGTTTCAAGGCCTGGTCGGGCTGGTGTCGGGGGGACGGCTGGGGATGAAATCGGGCGCGCAATTGATGGCGCTGCCGGTCGATCACACGCTGGAGTTGACCGTGTGGCCGCTGTCGGCTCCGGTGGCGCTGCAGGTGAGGGAGATTCGCAAAATCCTGCGGCGCGGCGAGCCGGCCCGGGATCCGGCTGCCGAGCGCCAGCGGGAGGATCGGTCGGCGGGCTGGTGGCAGCTGTTGCTGGCGGAAGATGAGTTGCTGATCGGCCGCTGGGTGGGCGGCGAGTTGGAATGGGTCGATCTCGATCACGGGTCGGGTGAAACCATGGTGCTGACGCCGGACATGGCGGTGGGCATTGTTTCTGAACCGGTTCCGCCGGGTGCCGAGCCGGCCGGGGTGGTGTTGCAATTGCGGCAGCCGGGAGTGGTCGACGCCGGCATGCGGCGGGGGTCGCTGGCGGCGGGGTCGGTGGTGTTGGAGACGGCCCATGGTCAACTGGAGGTGCCGGCCGGGGTGATCCGGCAGCTGTGGCCGCGCGACCGGATCGAGCGATCAATTGGGGAGGCAACGGACCCGGACCCGGCCAACGGGGAGGGGGAAACCGGTTTGGAGGGCGACGACCCGGAGTCGCCAGAGGCAACGGAATCATGAGCAACAGACCTGGAGTTTCGGACTGGTGGTGGTCGGCGAACCGGTTGGGATCGCGCGGGCGCGGGCGCGGGCGCCGGGGCATGTGCGTGTGCGCCGGGCCGGCGGTGTGGCTGTGGCCGGTGGTCGGCCTGGGTCTGTGCTGGGGCTTGCTGTCCGCGCCGCGGGCGTTCGGCCAGGTGGATCCTTTTGCGCACCCGCTGGGCTTCAATCAACCGACGCTGCTGACGGCTGAACCCGGGCTGCAGGCGGCCACGATGCAGCCGGTCACCGATGATCGCGGTCTTGAGTGGCGGGTCGATGCCAGCGGCCAGGCGCTGACGGTCGCTCACGACTCGAGCCTGGGCGAGCCGGCGCGCCAGCTGCTCGGATTGTCGATCAACGGTCAGGCGTTCCAATGCCGCAGCCCGCTGCAGACGCTGGACGGCCGCGAGTGGGTGTTGCGCCACGAGGTTGCCGGGGCGGATTTCCAGGTGGAGCGGAGGATCCAGGTGGTGCGCCCGGATGGAGTGATCCGCTACCTGGAACGGGTGGAAAATCTGACCGCGGCTCCGCTGACGGTTCGGCTGGAGTGGAGTGTGCATTTCGCCCAAACGATCGAGAAGATGGTGACGGTGGGCGGGGAAGGGCCGACCTCGATCCGGCCGGGCGACGGGCCGTTGTGGGTGGTGCCGTCGGGCGGTCGTCATCACTCCTGGTTGTTCGCCATGGTCGGCGGGATGGCGCCTTCCGGGATCGAGTTCGAGGTGGGTCAGCAGACCGGTCGCGGCGTGCTGTCGCTGGCCCATGAGCTGGTGCTGCCGGTCGGCGGCAAGGCCTCGGTGCTGCTGGGTGCGGCGCCGGTGCGTCAGTCGACCGAGGCCGAGTCGCACGTGGCGTTGGATCGCGAGGTCAACCGGGTGCAGCTGGCGCTGGAGTTCAACCGGCTGGTGACCCTGGTGCCGGAGTGGTGGCGGGAGGGTCTGGTGAATGTTCACCCGGTGGTGGCCGGCCCGGCGGCCTCGTGGCAGGCGCGCGAGCAAGCATGGCTGGGGTTGCGGGAGGAGTTCCGCGATGTGCTGACGCTGGGCGCCGGGGGGCGGCTCCGGGGCGAGGCAAGCTGGGACCGGTTGACCGTGGAGCCTCGGTTTGGCCGGGTCGACCTGCAGCGCGATCAGGTGGCGGCCGTTTACGGGGATCGGGCGGGCGCGGGTGGCGGCGGGATGGTCCGGCTGAAGGATGGTCAATGGCTGCGCGGGCGCTTGCAGGGCGAGGGGTTCGAGTTCCGCATGGGGTCGTCGGTGGCGATGTCGCTGGATCCGGCCGACCTGGAGTTGCTGGTGCTGGCCGCGGACGAGGCGGGCCATGCCCTGGAGCAGGCGAACGCCGGGGGAGGGGAACAAAATGGCGAGGCCGGCGCGGACGCTGCAGTCAACGACGAGGCTGGCGCGGAGGCCGGGGAGCAGCGCCCGCCGCAGGCGCCACCGCGGGCGGACGTTGGTGGTGCCGGGCGGGAGCTGGGCCTGGTGCGGTTGAGCGACGGCGGCAGCCTGGCCTACTCGGCGGTGGAGGGCGGGGAACTGGGCTTCCACACCAGCTACGGCGCGGTGCGCGCGGCCTTGCCGGAACTGGTGTGGATGCAGCGCGGGGCCGGCGGGTCGCCGCTGTGGTATTTTCAATTCGGCAACGGCACAAGGCTGCTGGGTGTGCCCGAACCGGGGCTGTTGCGGTTCGCAACGCCGTTGTTCGCCGCTGGTCTGGAGGTGCGCTCGACGGAGATTGAAGGCATGATGGGCGGGGCGATGTGGGCGGCGTTGCGGGACGCCGATCTGGAGGCCGCCGAGGTCGCCCTGGCCGGGCTCGAGCAGTTCGTCCCGGCCGGGCATTCGGTGCTGGAACTGACCGGCGCGCAGCGTGTGGTGGGTCGGATCAAGCTGCCGGCGCTGGAGTTGTCGAGCCCGCTGGGAACGGTGACGCTGGACACCGCGATGGTGCGGCGGGTCACCCGCGAGCCCGCGCAGAGGCTCAGTCCACTGGAGTTTCCGCCCCGGTTCCGGATTGAGCTGTGGGATGGCGACGTGGTATCCGGGCCGCTGCTCGACCGGCGGTTGCAGGTGCAGGTGGACGACAACCTGCTGGTGGTGCCGATGGCGGAGTTGCTTGAGTGGACCAACATCAGCCCGACCGTGACCGACGACCTGGCCGCCCGGATCACCGAGTTGATTTTTCAGTTGGGCGCCGACGAATGGGCCGCGCGGGAGCGTGCCAGCCGCGAGTTGGCGGAGCTGGGTGGGCCGGCCGGCAGCCTGTTGCGGCAGGCGCTGGCGGAGGCGCAGGATCCCGAGGTCAGACGGCGGTTGCAGGATTTGATCGATGAATTGCCATGAGGATTCAGGCACGGGCACCCGGTCGATCCATCCGGCGACGGCGCGGGCGCCCGGGTTGCGCTGAACGGATGCTGGCTCGATTGGTTCCAACAAACAGGGGGCTGTCGCGCGTAGTGGTTGGTGGCCAAGCCGGACCGCTGGCTGCCGACGGCAGGCAATCCAGCTTGCCCTGGCCCCCGGCCGACGCCAGTCTCGTGGCGGTTCCGTCCCGCCTGCCGGCCGGGCCTGCCCGCGTTGGACGACCAACCCCGATCACCCCGAAGCAGTCCCCATGAGTGAATCACCGCCATTGTCCGACCCCGCCCCGCCGCGCGCTGACGCCCGGTCGAGCGCGGTCGCGTCGGTGGATCCGGCCGCCGCCCCCCCGGAATCAGGGGGGACAAGCGCGAACGACGACTGGGGTCCGGTGCTGGCGCGGGTCGAGTGGCGCCTGTGCCTGCGGGGCTGGTGGCGGCGCATGCTGGTCACCACCCCCTGGGTGGCGGCGGTGGTGGCGGCGCTGGTCTTGCTGCGCCTGCTCACCGGCCTCGGCACACCCGGACTGCTGGCGATCGGCCTGCTGCTGGCGTGGCCATGGGTGGTGTTCGGGGTGGCCCGCTGGCGCGAGCCCCGCGGGTTCGACGCGCTGGCGTGCTGGGATCGGCAGGCCGGGCGCAAGGAAACGCTGGCCTCGGGCTACTGGTTTGCCACCCGCGGTCACGGCGGTGTTGGCGAGCAACTGCACTGCCTGCGCAGTCGTGAGCAACTGCAGCGCGCCGCCGGGCATCTGACCGCCGAGCTGCCGTTGCCGGATCGCCGCCGGCGGGTGCTGTGGGCGCCCTTGCTGGCCCTGGGCCTGCTGCTGCCGGTTTGGCGCCACGCCGATGTCGAGGCGGGACCCCGGCTGACCGATGCCATGCTCGCGGTGGCGGCGGACCGAGCCGAGCGCCTGCGCGATCAGGACCTGGGCTTTGATCGCATGGAAGGCCTCACTCCCGAGGAGCGCGAGGCCTTGCAACAACTGGAGGAGGAGGTCCGTCACGCGGCCGAGTTGCTGGCCGAGGGGAGCATGGCCGACGCCCGCGAACTGCTGGAGGAACTGGAAGCCCGGGCCGAGACGGCCGAGGATCTGGCGCGCCAAATCGGCGGCGACCGCGGAGGCTGGGCCAGCGAGGCCCTGCTCGGCGAGATGCGCCGCCACGCCGATACCGCGGATTTGGCCGATACCCTGCACGACCAACTCGCTGAAGCCGCGGCGGCCGAAGCGGATCGCCTGGTCGAAGCGCTCAACGCCGACCCTTTGACCCATGACGTGATCGATCGCCTGACCGCGTCGATGCGCCAAATCGGCGACTCCGCCAGCGAGTCGGATCCCGAACTGCTCGCCGGCCGGCATCTGGTGCGGGCCACCGATGAATTCCAGCAGCAACCGCGCCCGCGCCAGGCGGCCGGGCACTTCGAGGCGCTGGCGCACGACTTGCGCGAACTGGCTCTGCGCGACCGCGCCCGCGAAGACCTGGAGGACCTGGCCTCACAACTGCGCGAGGCGGGATCGGACATCCTCGGCGGCGGCGGCGAGGAAATGCAGCGCATGGAAACCCCGGGAAGCCGGGGCGA
>SKLO01000027.1 GCA_007123195.1 Verrucomicrobiales bacterium
AGCCGCGCACCGGATGGTCGTTGCGGGTGCCGCCGCTGGCCACGGTGGTGACCGACTGCGGCCAGATCAACCGCGCCTGGATCGGGGCGCAGAGTGATTGGTTTCTCGTGCCTGACGAGGCTACCGGCGATTACCTCGCCACCTTGGGCGTGCCTCGCTCCGAGATTGTGGCGCTGGGTTTTCCGGTGCATCCGGATTTTGTCCGCCCGCTTGATCCGCCGGTCGAACGTCGTCGCGGGGTGCTGTATTTTCCGCTCAACCGCGGGCGCGCCATCCGTCGCACACTCAAGCATCTCGTGCCGGTATTGCGGCGTCACCAGGAACCGCTGACCGTGGTGCTGGGACGGCATCACGCCCGGCTCTACCATTTGTTCCGGGCGTTCGTGGAGAACCATCCGGAACTTGAGATCGAGGTCCTGGGCTGGACCGATCAGATCCCGCGGCTGCTGCGGACCCACCGGTTGGTGATCGGCAAATCCGGCGGCGCCAGCGTGCAGGAGGTGCTGGCGGCGGCCTGCCCGATGGTGATCAACTACGTGGTGCCGGGCCAGGAGGAGGGCAACGCGCGGCTGCTGGAACAGATCGGTGGTGGTCGCCTGGCGTCGTCCCCGGCCGCCGTGGCCGGGTTGGTGGATCAGTGGCTGGGCGCTCCGGAGGATGGCGTACTGCGGGACATGGGTCGTCGACTTGCCGCCACCGCCCGCCCGCGGTCGGCGCTCGATGTGGCCGCGTTCCTGCTGGACAAGGTTTCGGGGGAAATGGCGCCGGTCAAGCCGCCGCTGAAAGACCCGGCGGATCATGCTCCCCACCTGACCCGTCGCCATTAACCTTAACCATTCACCATTCACCAAACCACCGACCCAGCAACCACCATGTCCGTTCCCATTTCTGCGCCTGACTGCTTTCTCTTCGACATTGGCAACGTGTTGGTCACGTTCGATTTTGAGCCCGCGTTGGCGGCTGCCCGTCGGCGCAGCCGGCGCGGGACGCTGGAGGCGTTCCAGCAGGTGTATGCGTTGAAAGACCGGTTGGAGAGCGGGCGCCTGAGCGACCAGGATTTTATCGACGGCGCGATCGATGCCCTTGGCTACGAGGGGAGCGAGGAGGAATTCCGCGACCTTTGGAACGACATTTTCAGTCCCAACCCACCGATGTGGGAGGTGGCCGGGCAGTTGGCGGAACGGTTCCCGCTCTACCTGCTGTCCAACACCAGCGGGCTGCACATGGATCACCTGATGGCGAAGTTCGACGTGTTCCGGCATTTCAAGGACGGGATCTATTCCCACTCGGCCGGCTGCATGAAACCGGGGGAGGGCATGTTCCGGCAGGCGATCGAGCGGTTCGGGCTCGAGCCCGAGCGCACCATTTACATCGACGACCTGCCGGCCAACGCGGCCACCGGCAGGCGGCTGGGCTTTGACACCATCGAATATCAACCTGAACAACACGGGGTGTTCCTGCGGGAACTGAAGAAACGGGGCCTTGAGGTGAAATCGGGAGCCGTGGCCCGCCGCCCCTGAGTCGCCTTCCGGGGCCGGCGAATCAGGCGGACGAAAATCGGCCGCAGGGGCTTCGCGGGACTTGATCCGGGTGGCGAGCGAATGTTGAGTCGGGGGTGTTTGTTTGAGCGGGCGAATGCCCCGACCTGACCCAACTTGAACGCCTTGATCCCAGAGCCAATCCCCGTGTTCCCGTGCTGCCGTTGCGGACGGCCACCCTTTGCCGGCGTTCGCCGCACGCCTGCCGCCGCCAAGGCGCTGGCGCTGGCGCTGGCCTGGGTGGCGTTGTTGGCGCCCGAAGCCCGGGCCCGCATCGGCGAGACCGAGGCCGAGTGCGTGGTTCGTTACGGCGAGGTCATCGAGCGGCGGCCCGACGCTTCGACCGGCAGCGACGAGTTGCGCAGTGTGTTCCGGACCACGAATTTCCTGGTGGTGGCCGAATTTCGCGAGGGCAGGGTCTGGCGCATTGACTACCGCAAGCCGCTGCTCGACGACGAGGACATCGAGGACGTGCTTGAGTGGCATCGGGTTGAGGAGCCGTGGGGCGAGCCGTTTGCGGTGTTTGGCGACCGCTTCTGGCTGCGGTCCGACCGCGACGTGCTGGCGCGGACCCTGCGGGGCGAAGGGGGGGAGTCGGTCGTGGTGATGAACCGGGCCTACCTCGACACCAACGCGGCCGAGCGGCGTCGTCAGATTGAGGCGCTGAACCCGTCGGGTCCGGACCTGCCCGCGCCGCCGGAGGGGTTGCTGCCCTGACCGCATGAAGGGCAAGCGGGCGGATCAGGACGCCGGGACGGGCGTGGCCGGCGGGCAGTCGGCGGATCCCGTGGTGGTGGGCCATCTGTATGTCCACATTCCGTTCTGCCACCGGATCTGCCCGTATTGCAGCTTTCACAAACACCAGCCTGGCGGGCACGACCTCAACGGGTTCGTCGAGGCAGTGTTGGCGGAACTTGACGCGACCATGGCTGCCGGGCTGGTGTCGTTGCGACCGGAGACCGTTTACTTCGGTGGTGGCACGCCGAGCCTGCTGGCGTCGCGGCAGATCGAGCGGTTGATCCGAGGCTTGAAAGAACGGTTTGAGGTCGGTGCCTGCGACCGGGCCGGACCTGCCGAGTGGAGTCTCGAGGCCAATCCGCGCACCTTTGACCTCGGCAAGGCGCGGCTTTGGCGCGAGCTGGGGGTCACCCGGGTGAGCCTCGGCGTGCAGGCGTGGGACCCGGACACGCTGCGGATCCTCGGCCGCGACCACAGCCCTGCCGAGGCTGCCGAGGCCTACGACATGCTGCGGCTGGCCGGCCTGCCGGTGGTGAGCCTGGACCTGATGTTCTCGATCCCCGGCCAATCGCTGGACACGTGGCAGCGCGGGCTGCGCCGGACCATCGAGCTGAAGCCCGACCATGTGTCGACCTACAACCTGACCTTCGAGGAGGACACCGAATTTCTGGCCAAGCATCAGCAGGGGCGGTTGCCGCAAAGCGAGGAGGACAACGCCGGTTGTTTTGAACTGGCCATGGACCTGCTGGGCGGGGCCGGGTTCGAGCACTACGAGATCAGCAACCACGCCCGGCCGGGCATGCGCTGCCGGCACAACCAGGCCTACTGGCGCGGCGCCGACTACCTCGGGCTCGGCCCCGGGGCGGTGTCGACGGTCGGCGGGCACCGCTGGCGCAACGCGCCCGACACGCGCGATTACACCCTTCGCGGACTGGCCGGCGAGGCGCCGCAACGGTCGCCCGAGCGTCTGACCAGCGAGCAGCGCCGGCTGGAGCGGGTGGCGCTGGAGCTGCGGACGGCCGACGGGTTGGAGGAACTCCACCTTGACCCCGGGGACGGGACCCGGCGGGTGCTGGACCTGTTGGTGGGCGAGGGGCTGGTGACGATGGACGCCGGCGACCGGCGCGTCCGGCTCACCCGTGCCGGCCGCCTGATCGCGGACGAGATCGCCGCCGCTCTGGCGTGAGGTTGGGGCGTGGGGCGGTCAAGCCGCCTGGATCCCCCGGCCTGAACCTGACGCCGCCACCAAAAAATCGCCGGTTGCTTCCGCCCGCACCTTGGGCCAAGATCGACCAGTCATTTGTCGATTATCCGTTGGTCTATCGTCTGTTATGTTACGAATCGCTGTGTTTTATGATGGCAACTACCTGTTGCAGGTCAGCAATTTCTACAATTACTACCATCCCAGGAGGACCCGGCTCAGTGTCCAGGGGCTGCACAGCTGGATCCGGCTGAAGGCAGGCGAGGTAATGGAGCAGGATCCCGGGGGCTGTGTCATCACCGGGGCCCACTATTTCCGCCACCGCGTCACCGCGGTCCAGATCGACGATGCCGCCAAACTGCTGGCGGAGCGCTCGTTTGGCGACATCCTGATGTCGGCGGGGATCGTCGCCCATTTCATCCCGGTGCGGTCGGTTCACGATGAGCGCGGCACCGAGGTCTGGCTCGCCATGGAGGCGCTCGACCGGGCTCGCAACCAGGAGTTCGACCTCATGGTGCTGTTTGCCGGCGACTCCAGTTACGTGCCGCTGGTGCGCAAGGTGCAGGGCTCCGGCATCCCGGTCATGCTGCTGGGATGGGATGTGCAGGCCGTCGGAGACGACGACCGCCGCTGGTCGGTCCGGGTCTCCGGCGACCTGATGCGGGAGTGCTGCTACGGCATACCGATGGAAACCCTGATACCGCCTGACGACCGGCCCGCCAGTGCCGAGATCGACGATCTGTTCGTGCCGCCGAAGCCCGCTGCCGACGAGTCTGTCAACGGCCGCCGACAGGACGAGTCCGCGGTCGACGAGGAAGAAATCGAGGGCGAGGACGTGCGCGGCATGATCCTGCGATTGAAAGAGGGTTACGGCTTCATCGAGCGCGATCCCAACAACGCCTTCTTCCATTACACCGACGTGGTCGATGCCGCCTTCAACGAGTTGTATGAGGGCATGGAGGTCGATTACATCCTTGTCGAGGGCGGGGGGCGCGATGGCGGCGATGTCGCACGCAAGGTGCGGCCGGCCCGCTGAGGCCGTCACCGGCGGCTTGACACGCCCGGAGCACGGGGCAACCGCCCGCCCGGTCGCGGCACCGGCCGGGCTTCGGTTGCCCGGCGTCGGTTTCCGGGTTAACCATGGAGTTCATGATGGAGATGGAGGACCGATACGGCCATCGACTGAGCTACCTGCGGGTGTCGGTGACCGACCGCTGCAATGAGCGGTGCCGATACTGCATGCCCGACGAGGAACAGGTGTGGTTTCCCCGGGCCGAGGTGTTGACCTACGAGGAGTTGGAGCGCGTGGTGCGGGTGGCGGTCGGGCTGGGAATGCGCAAGCTGCGGGTGACCGGCGGCGAGCCGCTGGTGCGGCGCGGGGTGGTGGGATTCATCGAGCGACTGGCCCGCATCGAGGGACTGAGCGACCTCGGATTATCGACCAACGGCACGCTGTTGGCGCGTCCCTGTGTGGCGGATGGCGATGGAGGACGGGACGAGGCGCCCGCCGCCCCGGCATCGGCCCGGGCACCGACCACCGCCCGGCGGCTGGTCGCGGCCGGGGTGCGCAGCGTCAACATCTCGATCGACACCCTCGACCGTGCCGGCTACCGGGCGATGACCGGCCGCGACTACCTGCCGCGTGTGCTGGAGGGCATTGACGCCGCCATTGACGCCGGGTTCCCTTCGATCAAGCTCAACGCCGTGCTCCTCCGCGGCCAAAGCGAGGCCCAGCTGCTGCCGTTGATCCGGTTCGCCGGCCAGCGCGGCCTGCTGCTGCGCTTCATCGAGCTGATGCCGGTCAGCACCCGTGAGGTGCTGGACGACGACGTCTTCCTGTCGGCCGGGCGCGCCCGCCGGTTGGTGGAACAGGAGCTGGGGCCGCTGACGCCGCGGACCGACTTCCGCACCAACGGCCCGGCCAGTTACCATCAGCTACCGGACTCCGAGCAACTGGTGGGGTTCATCGGCGCCATGACCGACCACCATTTCTGCGACCGCTGCAACAAGTTGCGCCTGACCTGTGACGGCAAGCTGCGCCCCTGTCTGGGCAGCTGGCTGGAGTTTGACCTGCGCGAGCGCCTGCGAGCCGGTGCCGACGACGAGGAGATCGCTGCCTTTTTCCGCATGGTGGTCGATCGCAAGCCCGAGCAGCACGACTTCCGCGACGCCTACCAGCCGGGGCGGCGCATGGTGGCGATCGGTGGTTGAGCGGATTCGCTGCGCCCGGCCGCGTGGCGGGGCTTCTGCCCATGCGAGGCGCCAGCGGACCGCGCCGCCTCACCGTGGGGCATCGGCTTGCCCCGGGCCCGCGGCTGCAGCGGCCGGGATGCGGCTGCTTCCTTCCCGGCCCATGGCGGCCCCTGCGAACCAGCTGCCTGGCTGGCTCCCGGCCGGGGCGCAGGGTTCCTCAACCGCGGCATCCGGTGCGGGAAAGTCGATCGGAAACGAATGACAACTTGACGGCAGCGTCGTCGTTTTGTCAGTATGACCCGGTCGGGTCCGCGCCGCGACGGTCATGTCAGGTTACACCAGCGGAGAATCCCCCAACGCATCTGCCTTATGAAAAAGTTCTTCTTCAGCACCGGAAACCACGACCGCTGCTCTTCGGTCGGTCTCTTGTTCCTGCGGGTCGGTCTCGGCCTGTTCATGCTGCTCGGCCACGGCTGGGGCAAGGCGGAGCGGTTGTTCAAGGGGGAAACCGAGTTCGGCGACCCGCTGGGCATCGGGGCCGAGTTGAGTTTTTATCTGACCACTTTCGCCGAAGTGGTCTGCGCGGCGGCGCTTGTGGTCGGGTTCATGACCCGGCTGTCGGCGGTGCCGCTGGTGATCGCCATGGGCGTGGCCGGGTTCATCGTGCACGCCAACGACCCGTGGCTGATCCAGACGGCAGGACTGCCGGCCAAGGAGCTGGCGTTGCTGTTCTTCACCGGCTTCCTCGCGCTGATGTTCACCGGTCCGGGCCGTCTGTCGGTTGATTCGTTGATCATCACCCGCAAGCCGAGGCCCTCGGCCTGATGCGGGGGGCTGGCGGATTTCGTCCGCAATCCGCGCGGCACCCGCCGTCAGGCGGGTTGGCGGCTCCTTAGTCCCGGTCCGGGCCGGGTTCCCTAGTGTGGTGATCGGCAAATATCTGGATAAAACAATTGTCCAAAATTGGGAGTTTCCTCGCTTCGCTCGTTCAGCTTGCGAGTTCCGCGGGCCTCTTTTCCAACTTCTGCGTTGCTCAT
>SKLO01000163.1 GCA_007123195.1 Verrucomicrobiales bacterium
CCGATCGAGGCGCGCCCGGCGGGCGCGGCGGAGAAGTCGCTGAAGTGGATGCGGCGCAAGCCGGTGCACGCGGCGGCGGCGGGCCTGGCGGCGCTGCTGCTGCTGACCTTCGGCATCGGCGGACCGGTCGCGGCGCTGCGGCAGGCGGAGCTGCGCGAGCGGGCGGAGGCGAGCCAGGCGGAGGCGGAAGCCAGCAGGTTGGACGCCCAGCATGCCGAGAGCCTGACCCGTCGGCATCTCTACGCCAGCCAGATGCTGCACGCCGCAAAGGCCGAGGACGATCTCGGCGGTCTCGCCGGCATCCGGGAGGTGGTGGAGCGTTGGCGACCGGACGCGGGTGCCGAGGATCTGCGGGGCTGGGAGTGGTATTTCCTGCGCACTCGGCTGGAGCGGGGACTGCCGCATTTGCCGCACCGAAGGAACGATGTTCTGTCGGTGGCCTGGCATCCCAGCGAGAACCTGCTGGCCACCGTCGCGCGGGGCGATGCGGTGCGTTTGTGGGAACTGCCTGCGGGAACCCTGGTCCGCGAGTTCAGGGAGAGCGGAGCGATGCGGTCCCTGGCCTGGAACTCCGAAGGCACCCGCTTGGCCGGGGTCGGCGATCGCGGTGCGGCGAGGATCTGGGACGCTGCCACCGGCGAGGTCGCTCTTGAGCTTGGCGCTTCGGAAGGGGAAGCATTGCGATTGGATGAAGTGAGATGGAGTCGCGACGGAGCCATGGTGGCGGCGGCGGGACACGGCGGTCTCACGGTGTGGGATGCCTCCACCGGAGAGGTCCTTCTGAGGAAGCCCCGCGGAACACGATCTCAGATTCACACGCTGGACTGGCACCCGGTGCGGCGGGAGCTGGCGCTCGGATTCCAGGGCGAGGTGCGCCTTGTGGGCCTGGACGGCAGCGAAACTGAGGTTCCGGGCGATGGCTATCTACGAAGCGGAGTTCGGCAGCTTCGCTGGAGTTCGGATGGACGCCGTCTCGCCATCGCAGGTCAAAGGGTGTGGGTGGCCGAGGATGGCGGCGCGGCGCGCGAGCTATATGCTCCGCGAGGCTCCACGGCTCAATCGCTGGCTTGGAGTTCAGACAGCAAGCAACTTGCGGTGGGTCTGAAGACCCACGACATCGTCCTCCTCGACTCCGGCAGCGGGGAGGTGCTCTCGCGATTGCCCGGACACGAGGCGGCGGTCCGCGACCTCGCTTTCCAGCCCGGAACCCGCCGCCTCGCCTCCGGCGGGGCGGACGGCACGGCCCGCCTCTGGGATTTGAGCGGGGATGGTGCAGGTCCCGGAACGACCTCGATACGGAGTGGCGAGTCCATTCACTGGCACCCCGACGGCGAGCATGTCGCGATCGGCTACTTCGGCGGCCTCAGCGTAATCGATCTCCGCCGGACCGGCGATCCAGTCTGGTCGTGGCGCTCCGCCGCGGAGGCGATGTCGCACACCCACGTCGCTTGGTCGCCCGACGGCTCCCGGCTCGCGGTTTCAGCAGGGCGGTCCGGCTTTCTCCTGTTCGATGGCCTTTCGGGGGACCTCGTGCAGGCCCCGGAGCAGGAGCGCCCGGAATTTGGACACCTCACCCGTTGGTCTCCCAGAGGTGACAGAATCGCCGCCGCGACTGCCGGCGGGCAACTTCAGATCCGCGACGCCGAGGGCCGAATCCTCCGCGAGCCGATCCCGAGAGGTCAAGGCAGCCGACGCGCCCTGGCTTGGCATCCCGACGGCGGGACCCTCGCCTATGCCGCCGGCGGCACGCGGGTGGGCATGGTTTCAGAGGACGGGCCGGACGTAGCGGCTCCCGGGGGCGCGGATGCGGGGTTGGCCGCCGGTTCGCCGGTTCACAGTCTGGCCTGGCATCCGCAGGGCGAACTGCTGGCGCTGGGCTGCGACGACGGTGCCGTCGAGTTGTGGCGGAGCGGCGAGGATCCCGCTGCACCGACGGTGTTGCGCGGTCACGCCGTGGAGGTGCTCTGCCTGGCCTGGCACCCGGACGGGACGCGTCTCGCCTCCGGCAGCGTGGACGGTTCGGTGCGCCTTTGGGACACGGAGACGGGCACCCAGATCTTGGAGCTGCGGGCTCCGGGGCCTTGCCGGGCGCTGGACTGGAGCCCCGATGGCAGCGCCCTCGCCGCCGCCGCCGTTGACGGTTCCATCATCTGGGACGCCCGCGCCGGACTGCTGGCCGAGGAGGGGCCCGCCCTGCTCGCCGGTCTGGAGAAGAGAGCGGCCCAAGCGCCGCAGGATTGGCGCCTGCTGCGCGAACTGGCCGCCCTGAGGGAGGATCTCGGCCAGCCCCAAGCCGCCGCCGAGGCCCGGGCCGCCTCCCGACCATTGATGGAGCAGGCTTTGGGCGAAGCCCCCCACGAATCCGCGCGCATCCTCCCTCCCCTGCTGGAACAACTCGTCGCCGAAGTCGCCGAGCAGGCGGCGGCGCTATGGACTCCGCTTCAGCCCCTCTCGGCGGAGTCCGTCGGCGGCGCGGTCCTCACCCGGCGGGGGGACTATTCCATCCTCGCCAGCGGCGACAATCCGCCCTCGGATCGCTACCGTGTGGAGTTGCAGACCAGCCTGCCGGACCTCGCCGCGATCCGTCTCGAGGCGCTGTCC
Source organism: Verrucomicrobiales bacterium (assembly GCA_007123195.1). Taxonomy (GTDB): domain Bacteria; phylum Verrucomicrobiota; class Verrucomicrobiia; order Verrucomicrobiales; family SKLO01; genus SKLO01. The sequence continues at coordinate 2,602 of SKLO01000163.1, forward strand.
GATCCTTCCTTGCCCAACCACGGACCCGGTCGCGATCCCAACGGCACCTTCGTAATGGTCGATTGGGAAATCCGTGCCAGCCCGGCGGTGGGCGGCGGCGGCGCGCGGGTGCTCGATCCGGTCGATGCGGTGGCCGACGGTTCCCACGAGAGCTATCCGATCCAGCCACGTCGCTGGAACATTACCCACCTCGCCGGCACCACGCGCATGGCGTTGTTCGCCATGGCCCCGCCCGCGACAAGCGAAACTGGCCACCGCCTGGAGGTGGAAATGCAGTTTCAGAGGCACCCGGAATACGCCGACCAGAACCTCGGCTGCTTCCGCCTCTCCGCCTCCTCCTGGCCGGGGGCGCTGGAGTGGAGCCGGCTGCGTTTCGAGTTCGCCGAGGCGGGTCACCCCCCACTCGCCCGCCTCGCCCTCGCCTACGCCCTGCTCGGCGAGGGCGACAAGGCCGCCACTGCCTTCGCCGCCGCGCTCGAAGACGTCGCGGACGACGAGGTCCAGCGCGGGCAAATCGCCGCCTGGGCCGCCGCCGCCGGGGAGCTGGAGGTGCCGCCATCCACGCCCCAGCCCTAGATTGCGCGGCACGGGTGGTTCTTCCCGAGAAGCTTCGGAACGATGGCGGGCAAAGGCTTCGAATCCACGAACGGGACCCAAATCCGTCATTCGGGCGGAAGGACCACAGGCAGCCGACCGTCTCCGAAACGCCGATACACGGAAAAATCGCGTCGGTCGGTGGTGATGACTTTCGCCTGGCGATGAATTTCGGACAAGATCACCAGCGAGGCGTCGGCGGCATCCATGCGTTCGAATTTCATCATCAGCTCCTGGGTCCGCGCGAGGTGCTCCGGCCACGGGCGCAGCAGTTGGATCGCACCGGAGCGGACCAATCCCAGGAGGGCATGGGCGGGTTGCGTGTTGCCGCCCAGATGCCAGCATGCCTCGCCGAGCACGATCTCGGTGGTGTGAAGCGGGCCGCGGATCGCGGAAAGCGTATCAACCGACCATTCGTGCCATTGATCGGAAGCGTTGAGCCAGCCGATGAGCGGGCCGGCATCAACCAGGTTCTTCACTTCGCGAAAACAAAAGGTCAGACATTCTGTTGGAATCGGACTTGCGGGTGGGAGCCCGGCCCGGTCGTGCGGCTGGCGGCGTGACCCTGGACGGTGGCCGACGAGCTGCCCCGGAGGTTGATCTGAGGGTTCCATGCACCCAAGGCGGTCACCAGGAACCGGGAACCAAGGACCAGTTGCCGGTTGACAAGCGGCGGCGGCCGCCGTTCCGTCCCCTTCTGACCGGTCCCGGGCCGCACGCTGCCACGCCCGCCCCGGCCCCCCACAACCCCTCGTTTTGCGCATCGCATGAAAGTCGGTTTCAACCTGCTGCTCTGGACCACCCACGTCACCGAGAGTGACTTCCCCGTGCTCGAACAACTCAAGGCCGCCGGCTACGACGGCGTCGAGGTGCCGGTGTTTGACACCAGCGACCCCGGTCACTTCGCCAAGCTCGGTTCGGTGCTCAAGGACCACGGCCTTGGCTGCACCACCGTGACCGTGTGCCCGGACGAGTCCACCAACCCGATCTCGCCCGACGCCGGCAACCGACAGGGCGCGGTCGATCACCTCAAGCGGGTGGTGGACTGCAGCCAGGCGCTCGGTTCCGAGGTGTTGTGCGGCCCCTATTACCAGGTGCTGGCGCAGTTCACCGGCCAGTTCCCCACCGACGACGAGCGAGCCCGCGCCGCCGAGGTGCATCGCCAGGTGGCCGAGCACGCGCAACCGGCCGGGGTGTTGCTGACGATCGAGGCGCTCAACCGCTTCGAGGCGCACCTGCTCAACACCATGGCCGACGCCGCCGCCTACGTGCAACGGGTCGACCACCCGAATTTCCGCACGATGTATGACACCTTCCACGCCAACATCGAGGAAAAGGACCCGCTCGGAGCGCTGCGCGAGCATATCGGTGCGGTGGGTCACATCCACATCTCCGAGAACGACCGCGGCACCCCCGGCGACGGCCACACGCCGATTGTCGAGACCATCAAGACAGCGCGCGAGCTGGGCTACGACAGCTGGCTGACGATCGAGGCCTTCGGCGCGGCGTTGCCCGACCTGGCGGCGGCCACCAAGGTGTGGCGCGACTTTTTCCCCAGCCGCGAGCACGTCTACCAGCAGGGCATCAAGGTGATCCGCCAGGCCCTGGCCGACTGAACCCCCGGGCGACGCCCCTTTGAAACCATCCCCTTGGCAACCACTTCCGCCGGCCGTCCGCGCCGTTGAACCCTGAAAGAATCCCGGCGCCAGCGCCGAACTGACTCCAACTACCTCATGCAAGACAAACCCATCACATCCAGCGACGCGACCGCGGCCACGACCCGGCGCAAGTTTCTTGGCACCACCGCCGCCGCCTCGGCCGGCGCCGCCGTGATCAGCCTGCCGATCGCAGCCTCGGCCCAGGTGGCCGGCAGCGACGAAATCAAGGTCGGCCTGATCGGGGCCGGCGGCCGCGGCAGCGGCGCCGCCAACCAGGCCCTCAACGTCGGCGGTTGCCGCCTGGTCGCCGTGGCCGACGCCTTCGAGGACCGCCTGAGCGGCTCCCTCAACAACCTGCGCCAGAACCATGGCGACAAGGTCGACGTGCCGGACAACCGCCGCCACGTCGGTTTTGAAGGCTACCGCGACGTGATTGATCAAAGCGACCTGGTGATCCTGACCACGCCTCCGGGCTTCCGCCCGATGCACTTCGCCGCCGCGGTCGAGGCCGGCAAGCACGTGTTCATGGAGAAGCCGGTGTCGGTCGACTCGGCCGGCACCCGCAAGGTCATCGAGGCCGCGCGCGCGGCCGACGAGAAAGGCCTGCGCGTGGTGGTCGGTCTGCAGCGCCGCTACCAGCGCTCCTACATCGAAACCCTCAAGCAGGTGCAGGAAGGCCTGGTGGGCCGCATCACCTCCGGCCAGGTGTATTGGAACGGCTCCGGCGTCTGGGTGCGCGACCGCAACCCGAACTGGACCGAGATGGAATACCAGATGCGCAACTGGTATTACTTCAACTGGCTGTGCGGCGACCACATCGTCGAGCAGCACATCCACAACATCGACGTCGCCAACTGGTTCCTCGACGCCTTCCCGGTCAGCGCCCAGGGCATGGGCGGCCGCGAGGTCCGCACCGACAAGCGTTTCGGCGAGATCTACGACCACCACTACGTGGAGTTCCGCTACGCCGACGGCACCATCATCAACAGCCAGTGCCGTCACCAGCCCAACACCCACAACCAGGTGCGCGAGGAATTGGTCGCCGAAGGCGGCAAGATCCACCACGGCCGCATCACCGACCACCACGGCAACAACCTCTGGCGCCACCGCGGCGACGGCGACCCGGATCCCTACCAGTGGGAGCACAACGTGCTGCAGGACCACATCCGCGAGGGCAAGCCGCTGAACGACGCCTACCACGGTGCCTACAGCTCCTTCGCCGCGGTCATGGGCCGTTACGCCACCTACTCCGGCCGCGAGATCCGCTGGGATGATGCGCTCAACGCCGACGTCGACCTGATGCCCGAAGAGTTCTCATTCGACGCCGACCCGCCGGTCCTGCCGGACGAAAACGGTGAGTATGCCATCGCGGTGCCGGGGGTTTACACTCCGTTCTGATCCCGGCGCGCGAGGCCATGGGCGGGCGCTCCTGCGAACGCCAGCCAATGACTTCAGCCACCGGCTCCGGGTTCGTCCCGGAGCCGGTTTTTTTCGGCACCCCCCATTCCCACGGGGCCGACGCACCGGCAAGCCATCAACCACCCCCTCCCTGAGTCCGCCCATCGCCAACTACAGCGCCCGCATCGCCAGCCAACCCCACCACCCCAGGATCACATGACCCGCCACCACACCCCAGGCAGCAACCACCTGCAGGCCGTCATCCTGCCCCTGCTCGCTCTCGTCGCCGCTCTCGTCGCCTGGCACCCCACCACCCCCGCCGTCGGCGCGGACGCCGACGCCACGCCCCCCAACGTGGTCTGGATCATCGCCGACGACCTCGGCTGGGGCGAGTTGTCCTGCCAGAATCCCGACACCGACGTGCCGACCCCGCAGATCGACCGCATCGCC
>SKLO01000009.1 GCA_007123195.1 Verrucomicrobiales bacterium
AGCGCGGCCAGCCCGATGCCGCCCCATGCCAGCATGCGCAGGCGTCCACGGCAGGCTGGCAGCAGGCCGGTGCCGAGGAACAGGGCCCCCTTGGCGAGGCCGTGGTGGAGGGCGAACAGGGCGGCGGCCGGTGCTGCCAGCGGCCACAACTCAGGTCGCGCCAGCGCCATGCCGGGCAACAGGGTGATCAAGCCCATCTGGCTGATGCTGGAGTAGGCGAGGATCGTTTTGGGATCGGTCTGGCACCACCCGATCAGGGCGGCCCCGAAGGCGGCGGTGAAGCCGAAGATGATGATGAGCAGGGCACCCGTGGGCAGGGCGGCGTGACCGAGCGGCAGCAGGTGCATCCAACCGATCAGGCCGGCCTTGATCATGGCGCCGCTGAGCACGGCACTGGCGGCAGTGGGCGCCACCGGATGGGCCAGTGGCAGCCAGAGGTGCAGCGGCACGGCGCCGGCCTTGACGCCAAAGCCGAGAAACGCCAGCGCGCAGATCCAGGACCGGTGCGGGCTGTCGGCGACGGCCGGTTTGAGCGCCTCCAGCCGGATGTCGCCGGCGGCGTTGACGGCGAGGAACATGGCGCCAAGCAGCAGCACCTCGCCGATCAGGCTCATGATCAGGTAGACCCGCCCGGCACGCCGGGCGCGGGGGTTGTTCTGATGCACGACCAGGCCGTAGGCGGCGAAGGTCATGAGCACGAAGAAGCCGTAGAAGGTGATGAGGTCGGCGGCCACGACCAGGCCGAGGTTGCCGGCCATCGACAGCAGGAAAAAGGTCTGGAAGCGCCGCGGGCGCCGGTCCCGCGCGAGCGAACCGCGGGCGAACCAACCGGCGATGGTCCACAGGGTGGCGGTCAGGGCGAGAAAGGTCATCGCCAGCGTGTCGAGAGCCAGCGCGCTGCCGAGAAACAGGAACGGAAACTCCGCTTCGGGCAGCGTCGCGCCGTTCCACGCGACGATGGCGGCGGGCAGCGGGGCGATCCATCCCAGGTGGCCGGCGGCGCGCGGGCGGCGGCCCAGCCAGGGCAGCAGGCAGGCGAGTAGAATCGGCAGGTGGATGACGGCGAGCAGGGTCATGTCGGGGTGCGCGGATCAGGTCGCGAGGCCGGGCGGGGCTGGGGGGAACCAGGATTCGACGATTTCCAACGCCAGCGCCAGCACGCTCCAGCCGCTGGTGGTGAACAGGCCGAGCAGCACCGACAAGAGGGCGGTGATGAGGGCGGGCCACAGCAGCATGCCGGAGGTTTCCCAGCGGCGCGAGTGGCGGTGGCGCTTCCACTCGCGGGCGGGGGCGCGGAACCAGACGCGGTTGAGGATGGGCAGGAAGTAGACGGCGTTGAGCAGGCTGCTGAGCAGCAGCAGGACCAGCACCCATGGCTGGTCGAGTTCGAGCCCGCCGAGGCCTAGATACCATTTGCTGATGAACCCGGCGATGGGCGGCAGGCCGATCATGCCGAGCGCGCCGACGGTGAACGCGGCCATGGTCAGCGGCAGCCGGCGGCCGAGGCCGTCCATGTCGCTGATGCGATGGATCTTGAAGGTTTCGGCGATGATGCCGGCGCAGAAGAACAGGGTGATCTTCATGACGCCCTGATGCACCAGATGAACCAGCGCCCCGACCGCGGCGAGGGTGCCGCCGAGGGCGATGCCGAGCGCGATGTAGGACAACTGGCTGACGGTGGAATAGGCCAGCCGCCGTTTGAGGTCGTTCTGGGCAAGGGCGCGCAGGGAGCCGAACAGGATGGTGACGGCGGCGATCACGGCCAGCGGCGGGAGCACGCCGAGATCGCGGGCGAGTTCGATTCCGAACACGTCATACACCAGCCGCATGATGCCGAAGGCCCCGGCCTTGACCACGGCGACCGCGTGCAGCAGGGCGCTGACCGGCGCGGGCGCGACCATGGCGGCGGGCAACCAGCCGTGCAGCGGGACCAGGGCGGCCTTGACCCCGAGGCCGGCGATCATGACCCAGAACAACAGCGTCAGCTGCGGGCGGAGATCAGCGGGCAGATCGCCCAGCAGATGGATCTGGCCGAACTCGACCGACCCCACCAGAGTGAACATCCAGACCACGCCGACAAACAGCACCGTGCCACCGCCGATGGTATACCAGAGATAGGTGCGGCCGGCCTCGAGCGCTTTTCTGGTGCCGCGGTGCACCACCAGCGGGTAGGTGGCGAGGGTGAGGAATTCGTAGAAGATGAAGAAGGTCACCAGGTTGCCGGCCAGCGCGATGCCGGTGCTGGCGGTGACGCAGAGGCTGAAGAAGCCGAAGAACCGGCTGCGGTTGGCCGAGCCCTTGAGGTAGCCGATGGCGTAGACGGTGGTGACCAGCCAGAGCACGCTGGAAAGCGCGGTGAACAGCAGCGCGAGCGCGTCGATCCGGAGGTGGAACTCGAGGTCGAGGCCGATGGTGTAGCGGAACTCAAGGCTGTCGCCGCGGAAAAACCCGGCCAGCACGATGCCGATGAGGGCGACCTTGAGCACGGCGCCAAGCAGGTTGAGCACGGTGCGCACGGCGACCTGCTCGTCCCTGAGGAAGAAGATGACGATGCCGGGGCCGAGCGAACTCGCGACGATCAACGGAAGCAACCAGCCGTGGTCAGTCATCGGCGCCTCCCGGTGGTTCGGTCAGGGGTTGCACGGGCTCGGCGAACGGCGCGCCGACGTCGAGCAAGAGCATGACTTCGGAGGCGCGCAGGCCGATCAGGATGGCGCCGACGCCGAGCGCGAGCGCGGTGAATTCGAGGATGCGCGGCACCGGCCGGAGGTTCTTCTTGGGCGCCTCGGCGGCGGGAGCAAATGCCAGCCGCAGGATCATGAAGACATAACCGGCGGTGAGAAAGCTGCCCCAGACGATCATCGGCGCCCACCACCATTGCTGGCTGGAGAAGGTGGCCTTGAGCAACATCCACTTGGCAACGAACCCGCCGCTGGGGGGCAGGCCGATGAGGCTGATGCCGGCGAGGGCAAACGCGAAGGTGGTCATCGGCAGGCGGCCGACCATGTTGGTAACCGAGCGCTTTTCGTCGTTGCCGACGGCGAGGATGAAAATGCCGACGGCGAGGAACATCGCGGCCTTGGCGAAGCCATGGGAGAGGGCCTGGTAGATGCCGCCGGTCCAGGCATGGCCGAGCCACGTGGGCGGACCGTGGGCGGCGGCCGCGGCGGCGGGGTCGAGGGTGATCAAAGGGAACAACAGGAACATGTAGCCGACCTGGCCGACGGTGGAGTGGGCGACCATGCGCTTGAGCCGGGACTGGCGCAGGGCCTGGTAGGAACCCCAGACCACGGCCACGGCCCCGAGCGCGCCAACCGCCTGCCCGGCGGCGAAGGTGACGGAGCCGTCGAACACGTCGACCCAAAGGCGGAGGAACACGTAGAAGGAAGCCTTGATGACCAGCGCCGACAGGATGGCACTGACGGGCGCCGGAGCGGCGGAGTGGGCTTCGGGCAGCCAGAAGTGCAGCGGGAACACAGCGGTCTTGATCAGCAGACCGGTGATGATGAGGGCAAACGCCACGCGCACGCTGATGGCGCCGGCCGGCAGGGCCTCGCCGAGCAGGCCGAGGTCGAGGCTGCCTGCGGCGCCATAAACCAGGGCGACGCCGAGCAGGTAGAGCATGGAACCGACCAGGGCGGCGAGGAAGTAGCGCAGGCCGGCGAGCAAGGCGGCGGGGCGACCGGAGAGGATCGCCAGTGACACCGCGGCGAGGCCCATGATCTCCAGCAGCACGTAGAGGTTGAACAGGTCGTGGGAGATGAAGATGCCGTTGAGCGCGGCCCAGAGGAACAGCCACAGCGGCCAGAACAAGGGCGGTGACGAAGCCCGGTCATCGCCGGGCTGGCTGCGGAACAAGGCGGCGGCGTGCAGGCCGACCGGCAGCCCGACCAGGCTGGTGAGCAGCAGGAACACGCAGGCGAGCCCGTCGAAGCGCAGCTGGATGCCGAGCGGCGGGGGCCAGCCGCCGAGGTTCTGGGAACTGATGCCGGTGGTGAGCAGCATCCAGGTGAGGGCGCTGGCGCTGAGCAGGGTGAGTGCCGAGGTCAGCAGGCCGGCGGCCGCCCGGTGGCGCGGCGGCAGCAGGATGCAGGTCAGCGCCCCGGCCAGCGGCAGCAGGATCGGCAACGCGGACAGGCTGTCGGAGAGCGCGGGGTTCATTCCGATTCGGAGAAGTTGTCCCGGCCGGTTTCACGATGGATCCGGCGCGCCAGGGCGAGGGCGAAGGCGCTGGCGCTGACGGCGACAACGAGGCCGGTGATGACCATGGCGTGCGGCACGGGATCGGCGAACGCTTCGTGGTCGCGCCGGCCGATGCTCACCAGCAGGAGGAACACCGAGGCGCCCATGAGGTTGACGGCGATGATCTTGCGGAAGAAGTGGCGGCACAGGAACACGCCGGCGAGACTGATGGAGAACAACAGTCCGGCGGTGAGGGCGTAGAGCTGCCAGGGTTCGGGGGGCATGGGTTCCTTGTTCCTTGTTCCTTGTTCCTTGTTCCTTGTTCCTTGGTCCTTGGTCCTTGGTCCGGGTTCCGGGTTCTGATCATACCGGCACGATCAGGCCCTCGGCTTGGGCGAGTTTTTTCTGGTTGGCATCGAAGGTGAGCAACTGCGTGGCGTGCATCGTCAGGGCACCCGCGACATGCAGGATGTCAAATCCGCGGTGGCCTCCACCCAAGGTGTGATGGGACGAGAGGCGTTCGGCCTCAGCGACCACATCGGCGAGATTGGAGGTTGCGACAATCAATCGCCCCTGGGCAATCGCCGCCTCGAAGTCGGCCCAATATCGGGCGGCCGACCCGGTTGGAATGGCCCGGCGAAATTCAGCGAATCGCAGCGCGTTGCCGAATTCAAACCGGGTCAGGGCGTCCAGGTGAACCGGGTCCGCGCTCTGCGCTGCCCACGCCACCGCCTTCGGGCTGTGGGCATCGTTGCCATAGAGCGAAAAGAGGAAGCTCGTATCGCAGGCAATCACCATTTGCCGCCTGCCTCCGCGAGGATTTCAGCCGATTGCTCCGCGCTCATCACAGGCTCCGTGCTGCGATCCCTCATCACCTCGGGGCTGCGGCCCCAGTCCACCACTTGGGCGGTCCGCTCCGTTTCCGGGCTCAATCTCGCGATCACTTTGCCCCGTTGCGTGATCAACACGTCCTCCCCCGCACTGACCCAGCGCAGCACCCGGGTGTAGTGGTTTCTCAAGTCACGAACCGTGGCGGTTTTCATGGTAGCACAAATATGGAGCCGTTTGGGTGATGGGTCAATGGACGACCGGATCGGAGCGGTCGGCGCGGTTGAGCGCGATGAAGAAGGCGGCGAGGGTGAAGGCGATGGAGAAGGCGGCCAAGGCCTCGAGAGCGAGGATCCAGCTGCCGACGTGGCCGGGCGGGTATTGCAACAGGGCCCGACCAGCCAGCAGCGAGCCGATGCCATGGACGAGAAAGGCGGCGAAGCCCAGCAGCAGGGCGGCCCGCCAGGCGAGCGAGGGCAGCCGCTCGATGAGGGCGAACCCGTTGAGCCGCAGCAGGATGGCGGCGGCGGCCAGGACCACGCCGGATTGGAACGCACCTCCGGGGGCGAACTTGCCCAGCCACAACAGGTAGCCGGCGGCGAGCACCAGCACGGGCACCAGCAGGCGCGTGAGCCAGTCGAGCAGGGCGTCGGGGCGCACGGCGGCGGCTTGATCCCCGGAGCCGGCGGTCGAGGGGCGATCGCCGTGGATGGCCAACAAGCCGAGCATGGCGAGCAGCAGCACGCCGATTTCCAGCCAGGTGTCGTAGCCGCGGAAATTGAGCAGCACGGCGGTGACGGGATGATCGACGCCGGATTCCGGCATGGCTTCGGCGACGGCCGCCGTGAGTCCGCCGCCGGCGGGCAGGTGCCAGATCGCCAGGGTGATGGGGATGGCGACGGTGGCGGCGGCCGCCAGCAGGACGATGGCGGTGAGCTGGCGGTGGCGGGTGGGTGACGGCGGGCGTGCGGGCGCAGGTTCGCGCAGGCCGGCGGTGGCGGCGGGGGCGAACACGCGCAGGGAGTCGAGCAACAGCACGCCGACCAGGCCGGCGCCGATGGCGGCTTCGGCGAGGGCAACGTCGGGCGCGGCCAGCCGGGTCCAGGCGAGCGCCATACCGAGGCCAAAGGCGATGAACAGGATGGCGCCCTGGTAGAGTTGCGGCGTGGTCAGGATCCGCAGCGCCAGGCCGAGCAGGAACAGGCACAGCAGCAGGTCGAAGATGAGTTCGGCATCGAGTCCGGGCATGGCGGCGGGGGTCGGAGCGGGCATCAGTCCCTGAGGCGGCGGGTCGGGGTGCGTTGGCGGGCGAGGGTGTGGCGACCGATGAGGTAACAGCTGGTGGAGCCGGCCAGCAGGGCGAGACCCCAGATGAGGGCGAGTTTCATGGCGGCGGCGACGGACGGAGCCTGGAACATCAGGCCGAGCACAATCAGGCCGAGGCCGAGGTTGTCGGCCTTGGTCACGGCGTGGAGCCGGCTGAGCAGGTCCGGGAAGCGGAGGATGCCAAGGGTGCCGCCGAGAAAGAAGAACGCCCCGGCGAGCAGGCACAGGGCGGTGATGAAGTCGGGTGCGGTCATGGGTCGCCTGGCTGGTTGGGGGCCTGGTCGGGGACGGCGGGGGCCGCCGAGGTGCGGGTGAAGCAGACCACCAGCAGCACGGCCAGCAGGGCGAACACGATGGCCAC
>SKLO01000510.1 GCA_007123195.1 Verrucomicrobiales bacterium
GAATTGCTGGCCGAGGCCGCCGGTCCGACCGACCGGGCCGAGGAGTTCATCCGCAACCACTGGAAGACTCTGACCGCCGTCATCGGCGGCGCACTGCTGCTGGTCATTGCCGTGGTCGTCGTCCGCGGCTACCAGCAACGGCACGCCGAACTCGCGGCCGAGGCGTTCACCAGCGCCCAAACGGTCGAGGAATTCGAAGCCGTGGTGCGCAATTTCCCGGACACCGTGGCCGCCGGCAACGCCCTGCTGCTGAAGTCCGAACTGCTGTGGGAACAAGGCGAACGCCAGCGCGCGGTCGATACCCTCGAGCAATACCTGCGCGAGTTTCCCAACCACCCCCTGCGCCCCCAAACCTCGATCAGCCTCGGCAGCCGGCTGGAGGCCATGGACCGGCCCAGCGCCGCCGAGGGCCATTACCGGCACGTCATCGAGGGCCATGCAGACACCCCCTACGCGCCCATGGCCCAGCTGCGCCTGGCCGAGGTCCAACTCGCCTCCGGCAACATCGAAGCCGGGCGTTCCCTGCTTGAGCAAATGCCTTCCACCTTCCCCCTTTACGGCCCCAGCTTCCTGCCACTGGCCGAGGAACGCATCCGCCAACTCGACGCCGGCCTGCCACGCGACCCGGTGCCGATGCCGCCAGACGCCCCGGTCGAACCGGATCCGGTCATGCCCGGCCTCGGCCTCGACCTCGAAGACATGTCCGAGTTCCTGCCGGAAGGCTTTGAACTGACCCCGGGCCTGCCTCCGGGCGTCGATCCTTCCTTGCCCCAGGATCCCGCCGACCCGCTGGGAACCGGCCTGATGCCGGACCCCGCTGCGCCGGCCCCTGACGCAGGCGATGCCCCTGCCCTGCCGGACCTGCCCGATTTGCCGGACCTCCCCGAACTGCCGGACGCGCCGTTGCCGCCGGCTGAACCGGACGCCGACACCGCAGCCGACGCACCGACCGAGCCCATGGCCGAGCCTGAAGCGGCCGAACCGGATGCGGCCGAACCGGCGGAGCCTTCCACGCCAGAGGCTCCGGCCCCGGATCAACCCGTGGAGACCGAACCCGCTGAACCCGCTGAACCCGCTGAACAGGACGCAGCCACGGATGCGGAGCAGGTCATGATCGAGGACGCCGCTGAAGGGGATGCGCCCGCCCCGGACGAGGACCAGGTCGAACCGGCTCCGGCCGAACCGGAGCCCGCCGACGAGGACGATGCCGACAACGCCGGCGCCGCGGAGGAAAATCCCGACGAAGGGGCCTCGACCGACGACTGATCCCCGCGATCCACACCGTCGTGGCCTTGGTTTGCAGCTTGCCGTCGAGGCTGCAGCCGAGGCATGCCCCGAGGTTCAACCAGCTGCCCCGCCCGTCGTCGCCACCGGCGCCCGCCGCCGGCTGTCGTCATCGGCTTCCTCCGCCTCGTTGCGCCGGCACTCCTCCGTGAACTCGCGGCTCCACCAGCTGTTTTCCAGCACCACCGGCGGCACCAGCCTCTGCCAGCCCTCCTCGCCGGCGTGGATCATGCGCCGGACATCGGCACTGGAATAGGGCACACAGGCCTTCAGGCAGCGGTCGATCCCGCGGATGTGGCTGTTCTCCAGCAAATGCAGGAACAGGTGCCGCAGGTGCGGTTCCACCGTGGCGTCATGGGCGCGCTTCATCTCGCCGCTGTCACGGTCGATCGCCGGATAGACATACAGGTGCAGCCGGTGCTTGAACAGGCGGCCGAAGCTTTCGAGAATGCCCCCGCCGAGGTTCTGATACCACTTTTCCTCAAAGATCTCCTCCAGCAGCGGCACTCCGAGCACGATGCCGGTCGGCTGCCGCGTGTAGCGGCACAGGTAAGCACCCAGCCGGTGGAACTCGGCGAACTTGGACACCATCACGGTCTGGCCGAGCGCCTGCAACAGCTCGGCTCTGGCGATGAAGTTCTCGTGATCCACCCGGCCGTCGCGCTGCAACAGGTTGCGCGTGGTCATTTCCATCAGTTGAACAATGCCCTCGGCGTCGTCGCCGTAGTCGTGCTCGAACTGGGCGCGACCGGCTTCCATCATGTCGAGGTTCACCTGCGTGACCGGGTTGAAGCTGCCGCGCATCAGGAAGATCGGTTTGTTGTAAAACCGCTCGGCCGGCTGCATCACCTCGCCGTCGGGACCAAACAGCGCCGCATCCGTGAGATCGTTCTCCACCAGCCCCAGGGCGACCACGCGATTGTCGACCCCGGCAAACTCGGGCCCGATGAACTTCACCATGTCAATCTCGATCCGCTCGCGGTTGAGCCCATCCATCAGGCCGTGGAGAAAACTGTCGCGATCGTGACGGTAGCGGAAGCAACCGTAGATCAGGTTGACCCCCGCAATGCCCAGCGCCTCCATCTGCTCGGTGTTCTCATCGTCCAGCAGGCGCACGTGCATCAGCACGTCGTGGGGCGGCGAACCCGGCTCGGTCTGAAACCGCACCCCGAGCCAGCCGTGGCACTCGCCGGTGTCACGGTAGCCGCGCGCTCGCACGGTGTTGGCAAACGCGAAAAACGTCGACCGTTCGCCCCGCTTTCCCCCCAGACGCTCCGTCAACAGCTCGTATTCGTGCTCAAGCATGCCGCGCAGGCGTGCCCGGGACACGTAGCGCGGCACGCTGCCGTAGATGGCGTCGCTGAACGTCATGTCGTAGGCCGAGATGGTCTTGGCCACCGTGCCCGAGGTCGCGCCGGCGCGAAAAAACCAGTTGGCCACCTCCTGCCCCGCGCCGATCTCGGCAAAGGTGCCGTAGACGAGCGGGTCGAGGTTCAATTCCAGCGCTTTGTCCAGCGAACCGGGCGGATAGGAGTTCGACGACATGCCCCATCATCCGGCAGACCGGCAGCGGGTCAAGTCACGAGGACCCGCCCTGGGCCGCCTCCGGCCCCGATCCCGCTCCGATCAAACACACGGCTTGGCCCTCTGATCCCCGGACCTAACCGCCGCCGCCGCCGCCCTCCGACGGCAGACCGAGCTTGCCAGCGATGCCCTCAGCGCTGTCCTCGCGCATGTTGAGCACTTCACTGCCCTCGGCCAGCGGCGCGTCGGCATGATGGAACAGCCATTTCACCGCCCGGCCGTGGCAGGCCACCACCCGCAACGGCCCCTCGGCCGCCATCTGGCCCAGCGCCGGATCCTTGCGCGCGGCCATCTCACACAGATCCGACACCGCCTCAAACGGCTCGCCACTGTCCGCCAACCTCGCCAAGACCTCGTCCTTCACATCCTCCGGCACCACCTGGGCATAGGCGCAGCGGCAATACAGGATCGGACGGGCGGACGACGGTTTCGGGTCGGACATGGCCCACCTATAACCGGGCCTCCCCGCACGGTCACCCGGAAATGCCCCGGGGCCCGGCCTTGCTCCGCCAGCACCGCCGCCTGGCCTCAGAACTCGCCGCGGAACACACAGCGCGCGGTCGGGGTCTCGTGAATCACGATCTCGCTCAGGCCAGGCAACTGCGAGGCCAGCCGCCGCCAAAGCCAGCCCGCCATGTTCTCAATGGTCGGGTTCTCCAGCCCCTCGATGTCGTTCAGGTAGGCATGGTCCAGTTGCTCCAGCAACGGGTTCATCGCCCGACTGATGTCCGCGTGGTCATATAACCAGCCAATCGCCGGGTCGACCTCGCCGGTCACCGCGATCTCCAGCTTGAAACTGTGGCCGTGCATGCGCTTGCACTTGTGGTCGCCCGGCAGCCCCGGCAGGGTCTGGGCCGCTTCAAATCGAAATTCCTTCACCAACGTGCAACGCATGTCCTGAGGATAACCGGCGCTGTCCCCGGAGCAAGCTCCGCCATCACCCACCGAAGAATCCGCCCGCCCAAGATTGCCAACGACCCAAAACCCGGCAGATGGGGCACGCACGCCCATGAGCCCGGCTTGCATCCGCGCCCGCCCGGCTCCAAGATCTATCGGGACGATCCGACCGACCACGGCAACACCGCCGCCACCGGTCGCCAACCGCCCGCCGAAAGGCCGTGATGCCCCGATCCCGTTTCAATGCCAATCCAGCACTCATGAAACCCACCACCGCCGCCGGCTACGCGTCCCCGTCCATCACCCCCGCTGTTCGTCCTGCGGCCATTCCAACTGCCCGCGCCCCCCTCACAGGCCGGTCCCGGGCCATGCTGATCGTGCCCGTTGTGCTGGCACTGTTCACCACCCCGATGACCCTGCCGGCCGCCGATCCATTCCAATTCCACGACAACGACCGCGTGGTGATGATCGGCAGCGCCGTGCTGGAGCGCGACTACGCTTACGGCCAGCTGGAATCCGCGCTCACCCTGGCAGCCGGCAACACCCCGGTCACCTTCCGCAACCTGGCCTGGAGCGGCGACACCGTGTTCGGCCACGCACGCTCCTACTTCGGCCCGCCCAGCGAGGGACTCGACCGCCTCGGAGAACTGCTCGAGGGACTCGATCCGACCGTCGTCATCCTCTGCTACGGAGTGGAGTTGGCGCACGAATCCAATCCCAACGCCGCCCACGATGAGTTCCTCGAGGGCTACGGCGCCCTGATCGAACGGATCCGCAGCCACTGCCAGCCGCGCGAAATCATCGTGCTCAGCCCGCCGCCGCTGGAGGATGTCGGCCCGCCACTGCCCTCGCAACAGGAGGCCAACCAACGCCTGGCCGACCTCAGCGCCGAACTCGACCCTTTCAGCCGGGAAGCCAACGCCCGCTATGTCGACTGGTTCGGCCTGATGGGCGGCGGTGCCGGCTTGCCCGAGCACCCCGGCCCGCTGACCGACAACGGCATCCACTACCACGCCGACGGCTACCGCGTGCTCGCCGCCAGGCTGCTGCAAGGTCTTGGCCTGGCCGCGCCGGCCGCGGCCGAGGGCGTCGACACCGAGGCCCTGCGCCAGGCCGTGATCGCCAAGAACGAACTTTTCTTCCATCGCTGGCGGCCGGCCAACGAGACCTACCTGCACGGCTTCCGCAAGCATGAACAGGGACAAAACGCCGCCGAACTGCTGGAGTTCGAGCCCATGGTGGCCGCCAAGGACGAGGTCATCCACCAACTGAAAACCCGCTCCGCCAACTGACCCCAGGCCGGTCGACCGCGCCAGCCACCCGTTTCCATCCCCACCGCCACATGAGTTCCGCCATCCCCCGTCCCGCCCGGCATCCCCGCCGCCCGCGCAACCGCCACCTCGCCGCCATCCTCGTGCCCGCGCTGGCGTTCGCGTGGCTGCCCGCCACCACGGCCGACGGCCGCGGCCAGCCCGACATCGACAACCTGCCCGACCCCGATCCCGAGGTGCAGAAGGCCGCCTTCCAGCTGGCCGAAGGCCTGGAAATCAACCTGTTTGCCGCCGAGCCCATGCTGCGCAACCCGGTGCAGATGAACTGGGACGACCGCGGCAGGCTGTGGGTCGTGTGCTCCACCACCTACCCTCACCTTGTGCCAGGCCACGAGGCCGACGACCAGGTGGTCATCCTCGAGGACACCACCGGCGACGGCCAGGCCGACAAGTCAACCGTGTTCGCCACCGGCCTGCACATCCCCACCGGCATCCTGCCCGTGCCCGGCGGCGCACTGGTGGCCAATTCCACCGAGGTGCTGCTGCTCGAGGACACCACCGGCGACGACCGCGCCGACCGCCGCACGATTGTCTTGTCAGGATTCGGCACCGAGGACACCCACCACCTGCTGCACACCTTCCGCATGGGGCCCACCGGCCACGTGCACTTCAAGCAGTCGATCTACATCCACAGCAACGTCGAGACCCCCTACGGCGTGCGGCGGCTCGACGGCGGCGGCATGTGGCACTATCATCCCGCCAGTCAAAGACTGGAAATCTTCTACAAGGGCCTGATCAATCCATGGGGCCTGGCGTTCGACCGCCGCGCCCAGGCCTTCGCCACCGACGGCGCCGGCGTGGACGGCATCCACGACGTCTTTCCCGGAGCCATCTACCGCACCTCCCCCGGTGCCTCGCGCGTGCTGACCGGTCTCAACCCCGGCCAGCCCAAGCTGTGCGGGCTCGACATCATCGAATCCCCCCACTGGCCCGCCGACTGGCAGCACAGCATGGTCACCTGCGATTTCCGCGGCGGCCGCGTCAACCGCTTCGAGGTCGCCCAGGCCGGCAGCAGCCACCGCTCGCGCCAGCTGCCCGACCTGCTCAGCTCCAGCCACCGCGCCTTCCGCCCGGTCGACATCCTCCAGGGACCCGACGGCGCCATCTACATCGCCGATTGGTACAATCCGATCATCCAGCACGGCGAGGTCGATTTCCGCGACCCGCGACGCGACCACCAGCACGGTCGCATCTGGCGCGTCACCATGAGCGGACGCCCGCTCGACCGGCAGCCCGACTTCCGCTCGCTCGACGAGAACGCGCTCGCCGCCCAACTCGACCGCCCCAACCGCTGGAGCCGCGACTTCACCCGCCGCGAACTCGGCGCGCGTGACCCTGACAAGGTGCAAGCAGCGCTGGCGTCATGGCTTGACAGCGAACCCGCGGCGGACGGCATCGAACCATGGCAGCGGCTGCTCGAAGCCGCGCTGGCGGGCAGCCACCTCGACCGGCCCGATCCCGCGCTGGTGTCCCGCCTGCTTGCACACGAGCGGCCGGAAGCCCGCGCCGGCGCGCTGCGCCTGCTCTACTATCATCACCAGCAGTTCCCGGACATCGTCGACCTGCTGGCCACAGCCGTGGCTGATCCCGAC
>SKLO01000114.1 GCA_007123195.1 Verrucomicrobiales bacterium
CTCCGCATCCCCGCACGCCGGGTCGGCACTGGACACCGACGGCACCCGGGGCGATGGCTCGGAATGTCCGCCAACCAACCACCCAGCCTTCCGGGAACGCCCCCGGTCCCCGGCCAGAGCCGCCCCGCCTCCGGCGGCGGCATGCGTAATTTTGCCATGTTCGGCTGTGGCGGCATCGGCATCGTCTTGCTGATCCTGGCGATGATCGGCTGGTTCTGGCTGCGCGGGTTCATCGCCCGGTTCGAGGAGAATCCGCAACTGGCCGCGGTCGAGCTGATGGTGCGCGCCAATCCGGAGCTTGAAATGGTCGGCAACGACGGCGATGCCGGCACGGTCACCATCCGCATCCGGGAGTCGGGCGAGGTCGTGACGGTCGAGCTTGACGAAATCGCCGATGGCAGGCTGTCGATCACCACCAGCGAGGGCGAAATGGTGTTCGAACTCGACGAGGAGGGCGACCAGCTGGTGATGCGTGGCCGCCAGGGCGAGGAGGAATCGACCGTCACGATCGGGCGCCAGAACGGCCAGGTGCCTGGCTGGGTGGAGTCATTGCTGCCGGCCGCCTGGCCCGAGGGAAGGGTTGGCATGCAGGCCAGCAGCGGCGGGCGGACCCGCGGCATGATCAGCTGGCAACTCGAGGACACCGACCCCGCCGACGTCATCGGCGCTCTCAGGCAATCCCTGGAGGACACCGGCTGGGAGGTTGAGGAATCCGGTTTCACCACCGGTGGCCAGCAGATGTCGGCGCTGAGCGCCAAGCTGGATGAACCCGCTCGCGAGTTGCAAATCCAGGCCATCCGCCAGCAGGGCGAGACCACCCAGATCAACGTCACCTTCGACGGCCCCGACCAGGACTGAACGGCGCGTCGCCCCCGCTGAGCGAAGCCTGCGATCCCTCGGGCTGGCCCTCGGTTGCGAAAACCTGACAAAGCATCTGTCCCTCTGTGGCAGCGCGCGAATCGCCGGCCCCGGGGCGATGCCGGGCGGTCGGCGGGGGCGTGCCGGGCAGGGTTCACCCCGATCCGGCTGTGGGCGAGGATCGCCCCCCCTGGAGCACCGCGGACGCCAGTGCATGCAGTTCGGCCGGTGTCGGCATGCGGTGGCCGCCACTGACGGGCGGGCCCTTGCCATTGAGCCATTGGCGCATTGGCGCGAGTGACCCGCGGTGCCAGGCGAGGGCGTCGGCGCGCCAAGGACCCACCTTGCGCGGATCCGCACGCGAGTGGATGGAAATCACCGGCCCCGGACAGACCGCGGCGGCCAGGTGAGCCGGGCCGCTGTCAACGCTGATGACCCCGGCAGCGCCGCGCAGGATGGCCACCAGTTCGGGCAGGCTGGTGCGATTGCAGGCATCGATCACGTGGTCGGAGGACGAAGGTGGCGCCGGCTGGTCGCGCTGGCCGACGATGACCACGCGCTGGCTGGCGAGGCGCTGCACCAGGACGTCGGTGGCGGCCGCCGACAGTGCCTTGCCATGGCCGCGGGAGAACGGGTGCAGCACCAGATAGGGGGGGCCGTCGGTCACCGCGGGCTCCGAGCGCCACCAGTCCGGCAACCGCCCCTGTGGTAGCGGCCACGGCAGATCGAGGTCGTCCTCCGGCACCACGGCGCCGAGCGCACGAGCGGCCGCAAGGCAGCGCCGGACCGCGTGGGCGTCGGCATCGATCTCGATCCTGAGGCGGTGCAGGAACCGGGCTCCCTCGCGGGCATCGGTCAGTCCGGCCACCGCGTCACCGCGCCGGCGGCGACAGCGGGCGCGGGCGATGAGGGCGCTGCGGGCCAGCCCCTGCAGGTCGAGCACCAGTTCCGGGCCCTCACGTTGCTCTCGCCGCAGGCGGACGGCCCAGGCGATCGCCCTGCACCAGCCGAGCGGGCCGCGGAATCGGGCCCGGGGGAAAGCGATCGCTTGTTCGAGAGCCGGCAGGCCTTCCAGCAGGCCGGCAAATTCGGGCCGCACCAGCCAGCGCAGCCGCAGCCCGGGATGGGCCCGGGCCAGCAGGGCGACGGCGGGCAGGGCGTGGACGATGTCGCCGAGCGAGCTGGGCTTGACGACCAGCAACGAGCGGAAACCGGACAGATCCGGAGCGCTCGGCGGCGTTGGAGGCGTCGGGCGGGGGTTCACTTGCCGAGGGCCAAGCGGGTGGCCAGCATCTCCGGCAGCCCGGCCTCGATGATCTTGTTCTGGGCGGTGTCGATGTCGTATTCGAGCCGGTGGATCTCGATCCGCTTGCCGACCACGTCGTAGGTGGCGTAGGCGGCGCGCCAATCGCCGTCGCGCGGCTGGCCGACGCTGCCGCAGTTGATGAAGTATTTGGTGCCCGGCTTGACGCTGATGCCGGTGCGGTCGACGCTGTAGACGCTGTCGTCCTTGAGGTAGATCTTCGGCGCGTGGGTGTGGCCGTAGAAGCACAGCTGGGTGAACTGGTAGCTGAAGCTGGCCATGGCGTCGAACTTGTTCATGACGTAGGCCCAGCTGTCCGGGCTGTCGAGGGTGGCATGAACAATGGTGAAGTCGCGCACCTGGCGGATCATCTTGAGGTCGCGAAGCCAGTCCTTGCGCTGCTCGTCGAGTTGCGCCCGGGTCCACAGCAGGGCCGCCTCGGCCAGCGGGTTGAGTCCCTCGAGGTCGGTGTCTTCCGAGGCCTCTTCATCGTGGTTGCCCTTGACCACCGGGCAGCCGAGGTCGCGCACCAGGTCGAGGCATTCCACCGGGTTGGCATTGTAGCCCACCAGGTCGCCGAGGCAGACGAAATGGGTGCACTGCCGGGCACGCGCGTCTGCAAGCACCGTCTGCAGGGCTTCAAGGTTGGCGTGGATATCCCCGAACAGGGCGAATTTCATAGGCTCGATGCATTCCCACCCCGGGGCCGGCCGCACGGACCGGGTGGCCGGCGACCCGCCAATACGGGCGCATGCTCTGGAATCGGAGCCGCGGGACAGGCGAATCAGGAATGGAACCCCGAATATGAAGCGGAACCGGCCGTCGGCAATCCCCTTTTCTCGATCCGCGGACATCCCCCTGGCGCCGATCAAGGGGCTGCTGGAGGACTATGCCGCCGGTGACGGCACGTTTTTCCAGATCTTCCTGGTCCAGCAGAGCGGAGCGGGCGTCCCGATCACCGTGGTCTACGATGATTTTTACATCACGCCGGAACCGGGGCGGTCGCTGCTGCTGGCCCTGGCTGCGGCCGGCCTGATGTGGCGTCGGCGCCGGGTTCAGGTTCCAACGGCGGCGGCGCCTCTTCCGGGATGCGTTGCTCAAGGGGGATATCGAGGCGTTCCTCGAGGATCTTGAGGTCGCGGATGGCACTGGGCATGCGATGGCCCTGCCGGTAGTGGTCCATGAGGATGTCGTAGGCCTCCTGCCACGATTCGCGGTCGCCGAGCAGCACCAGCTCGTAGGCCAGCATGCGCTCATAGAGCGGGCGCGCGCCGTTGGCGAGGGCCATGCGGAAGTGATGCGCCGCCAGCCGCGGGTCCTCCTTGCGCGAGCGGTAGATTTCCGCCAGGTCGGCGTGCAGGCGCCAGCTGTCCGGCAGGTGACGCAAGCCGTCCTCAAGCATGGCGATGCCGCGATCGAGCCACTCGTGGAACAGGGTTTCCCGCACCGCCAGCCGGCGGCTCTCGTCGAAGCGGTAGCTGGAGGCGGCGTTGTAGGCAAGGTGCCAGCCACCGAGTTCCCAGTAGCGTTCAAACTGGGGCTGCAGGCTGGTGACCAGCCGGAAGGTGGTCTCCACCTTGGCCCACTCCCGGCGCTCGAAGAACACCTGGGACTCGACGTAAAGCAGGCTGGCGAGGATCGACCGGTAGCCGCCCAGAACCGCGATCAGGGCGCCCTGGCCGAGTTCCTCGCCGAGGCCCATGTCGACCGGTTGGCGCAGCCCGCGGTCGATCATCGAATCGCTGTGGCGCTGCTCCAGCGGCAGCTTGGCGAAGCCGAACGCGATGATCAGCAAGGGGGCGAGCAGGTAACCTTTCTTCATTTCATGGGACCGTGAAACCGGACGACGGGGCGGGGCGACCGCGGGCGTCAGAGTTCGCGTTCAGCAAAAATCAGCGAGGCGGCGATCTTGTAGACGAGGATGTAGAGCACGGCGATGGTGGTGAGGCGGAGCAGGTCGCCCAGCGGCAGGCCGGTGCCCACGCTGGCGGCGTCGGCGGCGGATTGGAACAGGGAGAAATCCGGGAACACAATGGCGACCGGGGTGGCGATCAGCCGTTCCATGGTGGTCGAGACCTGGCCCTCGAGGAAATACCGGCGCGCCAGCTCCTGACCATGGCCGATGAGCAGGACAGCGACCCCGGCGAGGATGGTGAACAGGGTGGAGGTGGCGATGGTGCTGAGCAGCAGCACCGCGGAGGTGAGCACGGCGCCCTGCAACAGGATGCCGAAGGCGCCGGAGTGAAAGCCCCAGGTGAGGCCCTGGGAGGCGATGGCGGTGCGCACCTCCTCGGCGAGCCCGGCATCGAGCTGACCGGCGGCCTCGAACGCGGCCAACTGGGCCTGGATCAGCGATTCCTGGCGCCACCAGAGGATGGCGCTGTAGAACAGGTCCATGAACAACAGGCAGATGCCGATCAACAGCACCACGCCGAGCCACTTGCCGATGAGGTATTCGTAACGCGGCACCGGCTTCGACAGGATGGTGTAGAGGGTGCGGTCCTCGACGTCACGCGGCAGCAGGATGGCGGTGGCGGCGATCGCCAGCAGCGAGGCAAACAGGTGCATGGATCCGAGCGCGACGTCGCGGATCAGCTTGAGTTCCTCCTCGGGGCTGAAGGTGACCACGGCAAACGCCATCGCCGCCAACACCAGCGTGGCGAGAATCAGGAACACGAACACCTTCATGCGCACCAACTGGGTCAGGGTGCTGCAGGCCAGCACCCAGACGCGCCAGAGCGCGCCACCGAGGCCGGAGTTCTGCAGCGGCGGCGATCCGGGGTCGGTCGGTCGGGATGAATCGGAATCACTCATGCGTAGGCTCATTCGGCGGGGAATCGGCCGGCGGCCCGGCCTGCTCGGACGGAGCGGCACCGGCATGGGCGTCTGCAGCGGGCGCCCCGGCGCGCGATGAGTCGCCGGTGGCCTCGAGAAACAGGCGCTCCAGCGTGGTGCGCGGGCGACCGTCGCGAAGCCAGCGCGGCGCGGCCCCGGATGCGGCGCCGGGTCGGTCGGCGGCGTGCCGCGTCACCAGCCGGCGCAACTCCTCCAGCAGGGCGGTATCGGCATTCTCCAGCACGATCTCGGTTTGGTTTTCGACCGCGATCAAGTCCTCGGTCCGGCCCTCGCGCACCATGCGGCCCTCGTAGATGATGCCGACCCGGTCGCAGACCTCCTGCACCTGCTCGAGCAGGTGGGAGCACAGCATCACGGTGATGCCGCGCTCCTTGAACCCGAGCACCAGGTCGCGGATCACGCGCGAGCCGCGGGGATCGACCCCCGCGGTGGGTTCGTCGAGCACCAGCAGGCGGGGGTGATGGACCAGCGCCTGGGCCAGGCCGATGCGTTGCAGCATGCCTTTTGAATAGCCGCCAAGCCGGCGGTCGGCGGCATCGGACAGGCCGACGAACTCGAGCAATTCGTCAGCCCGCTCCTCCAGTGCCCGCCCGCGCAGGCCGCACAACCGGCCATAGAAACGGATCGTTTCGCGCCCGCTGAGGTGTTTGTAGAAATAAGGGTTCTCCGGCAGGAAACCGACCTCGCGACGGCTGGCGGTCGAGCGGCTGTCGCGGCCGAAAATCGAGCAACTCCCGGCGCTCGGCCGCACCAGCCCGAGCAGGCATTTCATGGTGGTGGATTTGCCGGAGCCGTTGGGGCCGATGAGACCGTAGATCTCGCCGGGCTTCACTTCGAGGCTGAGTTCCCGCACCGCGATCAGCTTCTGTCGGCGCATCGGGGTGCGGAACACGCGGGTCAGGCGGTCCACCCGCACGGCGGGCGTGGTATCGATGTCGCCGGGCTTGGGTGACGAGGGGGATACAGTGGGCATGGACATCTGGCAATCGCTCGACTCACTCGATTCATGGCGTCGGCTGCGCCCGGCGCAACCGGCCGATCCGCAGCGGGTGCGGCCCGGTTTCCGGCGGCGGGTCGTGCCGGTCTCGATGCGCCCGGCCCTCGGATGGCCCGGGAGCGCTGACGCCGGTTGCGGCAGACCGTATTGACCTACCTAGGCCTGCCCCCTGCAGGATGCAAGAGCAAGCGGCCTTCAAGGTGGCCGGGGATCGTTTCCCCGAGCCGTTTTCTCCGCGTCGGCGGCATCGAAGTCCCCCCGATCAGGTCGGCGGCCTCCCGGGCTTCCAAGCCGCCGGCCGAAAAGCCCTGATGCCAGCGGGGCGGATCACGATGCCCGAGCTTGGGTTGCCCCGGCTCCAACCAGTCCGAGCCTCCGCGCAGCCCGTCGCGCGCGCCCGTTCGTCCTTGCGCCGACGCCGATGCACCGGCATGTTGTCCATTCCCGTGGTCGCTCATTCGGTGCTTGGCGCCCGGCACCGCGCACTCACAGCTTTCCGTCATGGTTCAGTGGATCCTCAAGAAAATCGTCGGCTCGAAAAACCAGCGCCTGCTGCGCCGGATGCGACCGCTCATCGATCGCATCAACGAGTTGGAGCAGCAGTTTCAATCCGAGCCGGAGGAGAACCTCCGCAAGCGCACCTACGGGTGGAAGCGGCAGTTCGAG
>SKLO01000249.1 GCA_007123195.1 Verrucomicrobiales bacterium
GGACCCGGTTGGGATTGGTGTAGCTCTGGCGGCGGATGTCGTCGCCGGTGATCAAGGCGGCGGAGCCGGCGATGCTGGCAATGGCCTCGGGGCTGCCGATCACGGTGATGGGTTGCAAGCTGATGGTGCCGCTGCCGGTGGTGACCGGGGGGGCATCGGACTGGGCATGGCTGGTGGGGACAGCGGGCAGGGTGAATGCCAGGGCAGCGGCCGCGATGGCGGCGGCGGTAGTGGCGACCGGGTTGGAACGAAGAGATGTAGGAACCGACATGCCGCCTCTTTATTGCGACCGAATCTCAGTTGCAAACAAAAAAAATGGGGGGTCGGCGTTTTTCTTGCGAACGGGTCTCAATCCCGGGTTTGAGGGTTGAAGCCGTGGCCGGCTCGGGTTATATCGCCTTCCCATCTACCATGTCACCCGTCACCTACCCGCGCCCGCCATGCTCGCGCAACGTCGCCCCGGAACCCACCCGCTGGTGGTCCTGGGCCGCGGCGGTCGGCGCCAGCTTCCTCGGCGCCGGGTTGTGGAACCTCACCGCCCACGGCCCGGCCACCCTGCCGTTGGAAATGCAAATGACCGATACCACCACGGTGGTGGTCGATGTCGAGCAGTCCCCCCGGGAGCAGGACCAGCCGCCGGATCCAGCCGATCCGCCCGATCTGGAAATCGATCCGCTGCCCGAACTGGAGGAGCCCGAATTGCCCGACTTGCCGGAACCCGAGCCGGTGGATGAATTGCCCGAAATCATCGATCCACTGCCGCCCCCGCCCGAGCGACGGCCCGATCCGCCGCCGCAACCGCGCTCCCAACCCCAACCCCAACCCCAGCCGCGGCCCCAGCCCGCACCGGCTCCGGCGCCCGCCACCCAGCCGCGCACCATGGACGGCGCCCGCGGCCGCTTCCCCCAGCCGCCTTATCCGAGCTTCGCCCTCAGCCGCGGCCTCAGCGGCAGCGTGGTGGTCACCATCGACGTCAGCGACGACGGGCGTCCGTCCTCGGTCAATGTGGCCCGTTCAAGTGGTCACAGGGACCTTGACCGTCACGTGGTGCAGTGGATCCAGCGTCGATGGCGCTGGGACGCCGGCCAGGCCGGGCGCTACACGCAGCCGGTCAACTTCCAGATCCAGCGGTGACCCATTGCCGCTTGCGCCGGTCAGAGGGCGCGCCCTAATGCAATCCACGTGCCATGAGTTTGAGTTTCCAAGCCAATATCGTCGTCGACCTGATCGACCGCGGCGGCCCGGTCATGATCCCGCTGCTGCTGACCGCTCTGGTGGCGCTGTGTGTGGTGGTCGAGCGGATCTGGTGGTGGGCCCGGCTCGGCCAGCGCCGCAGACCGAGACTGCTGGACGAGGTGTTCGAGGCGTTGGAGAAGCATCAGATCGATCATGCCCGCCAGCTGGCCGAGGACCACGACGACCCGCTGGTGCGCATGGTGGGGCGGGGCTTGTCGCACCGCACCGGTTCCCTGACCGGGGCGCTGCAAGTCGAGGCGGCGCAGGAACTGCAGCGGGCCGGCCGTTACCTGCCGGTGATGGACACCATGGTGACGCTGGCGCCGTTGCTAGGCCTGCTGGGCACCGTGACCGGCATCATGGCTTCGTTTGCCGGCATGGGCGGAACGGAACTGGCGATCGACCAGGTCACCGGCGGCATCAGCGAGGCGCTGATTTCCACCGCCGGCGGGCTGGCAATCGCGATCGCCGTGCTGATTCCGCTGAACTACTTCCAGACCAGGCTCGGGCGGCTGCAGTTCGACCTTGAGAACGTGGCCACCCAGGTGGAGCTGCTGGTGCTGCATCCGAGCGTGCAACTGGGCGGCGCGGCGGTCAATGTGCCGCCCCCGGCCGACCGGGACGCCGGGGCTGGTGATGCCGGGCCTGAGGTTCCGCCTCCGGCTTCGCGGCCGCCGCATCCTGACCACCAACCCAAGGCCGGCGGCACCGCCAAGTCATCGTGAGAGTCCGCAATCCGATCCCGATCCGCAAGGCGCGACTGGAGGTGATGCCGATGATCGACATCATGTTCTTCCTGCTGGCGGCGTTTGTGCTGGTGAGCCTGACGATGACCAAACAGCAGACCATCCCGCTGCAGCTGCCCACCGTCACCACCGCGCAGCCGGATTTCCAGCCTGACAACATCAATCTGGCGGTGGATGCCGCCGGTCTTTATTACCTGGACGAAAACCCGCTGACCCTGCCGGAGATCCAGCGAGCGCTGGCCGACCGGCATGCGGTCGATTCGACCGCCCCGGTGTTCATCAGCGGCGACGAGGACGCCAACCACGGTGCCATGATGCGGCTGCTTGACACGGTCCGGCGGGTGGGATTCAGCCGGGTGGCGTTCAACGTGCGACCCGACAGCACCAGCGGCGGCGGTGACGCCGGCGCGGCCGCGGGAGGCGGTGGTGATCCGGCCCCGTGAAGCGGGCGTTGTCAAGCTTGGCGCCCGCATCAGCGGCCATTCGTTGGCGGGCGGGCTCCGCCGGGCACACGGTGCTTGTGTGGATGCTGTTGCTGGCCTTGTGCGGCCTGTGCGCGTTGCAATGGACCCGCGAGTTCGGCCTGCGGAAGGAGATCGAGGAATTGACCATCGACCACCACTGGCAGCAGTCCGAACTGGCGCGCCAGCAGGCGTTGCTGGACACCTGGGAGGCCGAGATCGCGGGCCTGACCCGGCAACTCTCACAGCTGCGCAAGCAATCGGCGAAGCGGATGGCCGCAGTCGAGGCCGAGCGCGACAAGCTGTCGGCCGCGCTGGCACGGGCGCGCGGGATGGAGGGGGCGATTGACGAGGCCGGCGAGCGGATCGAGCAGGCCAACGAGCGGATCCGGCTGCAAAATGAGCGCATTGCCGAGCTGGTCGCGCGCCTGGAGGCGCAGCAGGAATCGTTGGATGGCCTGCGCGCCCAGCGCGACGAGCTGGTGCGACAGCTGAACGAGCGCACCGAGGCCTACAACGCGCTGGTCCGGCGCGTGGGGGAGGGCTAGTGCAGGCTGTTCAGGTTCGAACCGGGGCCGGTGGTTGCCGCCACCTCCCCGGCTGCATTGGCTTGCGCGAGCTGACCCCGAGGTCACACCCCTGCGGCTGGTGGTGGCCCGACTTCGGCCTGTGGGAACTCGTCACTGGCCGGGCGCGGCAAACTATGCTACCCGGAAGGAGGACCGCTGCGGGCACGGAATCCCGCCCTGGGCGGGCCCGGGGCGGATGGAATCATGTGGGACTTCTTTCTTCAGCACTGGCGCAGCGGCGTGGAAATCATCATCCTCGCGGTGTTGATTTACCACGGCTACCTGTGGATCCGCGGCACCCGAGGGGCCCGCATCCTCGCCGGCCTGGTGGCGGTGCTGCTGACCCTGACTCTGTTGTCCGAGGTGCTGGAGTTGGAGGTGATCGGCTGGCTGCTGAAAAGTTTTTCCGTGTTCCTGGCCCTCGGTCTGGTGGTGATCTTCCAGCCGGAACTGCGCCGCGCCCTGGCCGAGATCGGTGCCTCGCGCCTGTTCCAGGTCGACAGCGTGGAGGAACAATGGATCGAGCAGCTGGTGGAAACCCTGGTGGTGCTGGCTCATCGCCGGTTCGGTGCGCTGGTCGTCATCGAGCGTTCGATCAAGTTCACCGTCGAACAGCAACTCTCCGACGAAGGCGTGGAACTGGACGCGTGCTTCAGCAAGGAACTCATGCTGGCGATTTTCAATCCCAAGGGCGCCATCCACGACGGCGGTGTGGTCCTGCGCGAGAACCGCATCCACTCTGCGGCCACCATGTTTCACGTGACCCAGCGCGAATTGAAGGACCGCACCCTCGGCCTGCGCCACCGGGCCGCCATCGGGGTCAGCGAGAATTCCGACGCCGTGGCGCTGGTGGCGTCCGAGGAGACCGGCTCATTGGCGGTGGCCCACAAGGGTGAGTTGGAACGCCATCTCAGCCCCGAACAGTTGAAGCAACGCCTGGTCGGGTTTTTGTCCGACGGGCAGGCCGAACCCAAAGACGCCAAGGCCTGACTTCCCCCTCATTCATGTCCACCCGCAAATCCAGCGATCCCGAACCAACCGACGCGCAGGCCGCCAGCGAGGCCGCGAGTGGCCCCGCCGCCGCGGACGACCGTGCCGCGGCCGGGGACGGCGCGACGCCGCAGGCCCAGCTGAAAACTCAGGCCAAAGCCAAGGTCGCCACCGGAATGTCGGCGGCGCGCCGCACGGCAACGGCGAAGTCGGCGGCAACAGGCACCAGGGCCGGACGTGGCCGTGGCCCGGCCCGGCCGGCCGGCAAGGCTCGATCGCCATGGCTCGACACTATCGAGGCTTGCGTCAAGGACAACTGGCAGGCCAAGCTGATCGCCCTGATCGCCGCGGTGGTGGTGTGGTATCTTGTGCGCGCCAACATCGACCAGGACCGGCTGTGGTTGCCGCCCGATTTCCATCCGGGGGCGGCATCGATTTTGACAAGCGCGGCGCTGTCGGACACGGTGGCACGATCCCACTAAATGACGGCCGATCCACCATCCACCAGCGCCTGTCCCGGCGACCCTTTCCTGCGCGCAGCCCGCTCCCTGTTCGGTACCGACGGAGTGCGTGGCCCGGCCAATCGTGACTCCATGACGCCGGCGCAGGTGTTGCGGCTTGGCCAGGCGGCCGCCGCGGTGCTCATTCCCGCCGCTGCCCCTACCGTCAACGGCGATCGTCCGTTGGCCATCATCGGGCGCGACCCGCGGGTGTCCGGCAGCATGCTCGAGAGCGCGCTCGCGGCCGGACTGGCCTCGCGCGGTGTCGACGTCGCGCTTGCCGGCATCGTGCCGACCCCCGCCGTTGCCGCCTTGATCCGCCGCCATCGGGCCGCCATGGGCGCGGTCATTTCCGCCTCCCACAACCCGCCTGCCGACAACGGCCTCAAGTTTTTCGACGCCGACGGCTACAAACCCGACAATCGACAGGAGGCGGCCATTGAACAATGGCTGCAGTCGGAACAAAATCAGGATCTCCCCATTGGTCACGTTCGCGGGTCGGACGCCGACTGGCCGGATGGCCTCGGCTGCGGGCAGGTGACCACGCTTGAGAGCGCCGCCGAGGACTACATCGAGACCTGCCTCGAAACCCTTGAGGGCACCCGTCTCGACGGGCTGAGGATGGTGGTCGATCCCGGCCATGGCGCAGCTTTTCACACCAGTCCCGAGGTGCTGCGCCGGGCCGGCGCCGAGGTGGTCGCCCATTTCGACCGGCCCGATGGCCGGCGGATCAACGTCGACTGCGGCTGCACCCATCCGCAGGTGCTGCAGCGCTTGGTGACGGAGGCCCGCGCCGACGTTGGCATCGCCCACGACGGCGATGCCGACCGCGTCGTGTTGTGCGACGAGACCGGCGCGGTGCTGGACGGCGACGAGCTGATGGCGATCCTCGCGCTCGACCTGCTGGAGCAGGACCGGCTGCAGCGGCGCACGCTGGTGACCACCGTGATGAGCAACCATGGCTTGGTCGAGCTGCTGCAGCGGCACGGCGCCGAGGTCATGCGCACCGCGGTGGGCGATCGCCACGTCATTGCCGCCATGCGCGAGCATGATTGCAACCTCGGGGGCGAACAGTCCGGCCACATCATTCTGCGCGACCACAACACCACCGGCGACGGCATTGTGGCCGCGCTGGCGGTGCTGCGCATCATGCGGCGTCGCGGACTGCCGCTCAGCCGGCTGCGCGCCTGCCTGACCCGGTTGCACCAGGCACGGCGCGATTTTGTCGTGCGCAGCAAGCCCCCGGTGGATCAACTGCACGAGGCCATGGACTTGATCCGCGAGACCGAGTCGGCGATGGGCGGCGGCGGCCGCACCTTGCTGCGCTACTCAGGCACCGAACCGCTGATCCGCCTGCTGATCGAGGGGGCCGACGGCAGCTATATCGAAGCCCAGGCCGACCGCATCGCCGCCGCCATCCACCGCCAGATCGGAGCCTGACATGGATCGGCAATCCTGGCCATCCCGGCCGTCCCGCCCCGCCTGACTCGATTTTCAAACCGACCCGCTGCCCGTGGACGTTGACCTGTTCCCCGAACGCCTGTTTCTCACCGGTACCGATACCGGCGTCGGCAAAACCTACGTGGCGTGCCTGCTGTTGCGGCAGTGGCACCATGCCGGTCACCGGCCGATGGCGGTGAAGCCGTTCTGCTGCGGCGAACGCACCGACGCCGTGGATCTGTTCAACGCCTGCGACCGCGACGACATCACGCTCGACCAGGTCAATCCGCTGTGGTTGCGGGTGCCGGCTGCTCCCTACGTCGCGGCGATGATCGAGAACCGCCCGGTCGATCTGCCGGGCCTGTTGCAACATTGTCAGGACAGCGCGGGGCTGGGCGACCGGGTGCTGGTCGAGGGGGCCGGCGGCTGGGAGGTGCCGCTGCGCGCTGATGTGATGTTGTCCGACTTCGCCCGCGATCTCGGCTGGCCGGTGGTGGTGGTGGTGCGCAACCAGCTTGGGGCGCTCAACCACACCATTCTCACGGTGCGCGCGATCGCCGCCGCCGGGCTGACCTGCGCCGGGTTGGTGATCAATCATCCGGCTGACGAACGCGATGCTGCCAGTATCTCCAATCGCGCCGTGCTCGAGGACGTGCTTCGGGTGCCCGTGCTGGCGGAGGTCATGCATGGGGAGGGAGGTGAAAGGTAAACGCTGAAA
>SKLO01000269.1 GCA_007123195.1 Verrucomicrobiales bacterium
CTTCGAAGACCGTGAGGCCGTCACCTGGTTCAATGTCTTGATCTGCGTTCGGATCCTTGGGTTCGGTGTCGTCGGCGGGGGCGAAGTCGCCGCCGGGGACGTCGATTTCGGGGTGCAGGGTTTCCCAGCGTTCACCTTCGGAGATCAACCAGGTGTCGGCGATCAGCAAGGTTCCTGCCATGATATACTGGCGGGTTCCAGAAGGGATCCACACCGTGGTGCGGCCGATTTCCTTGTCGTTCTGGTCGCGCAGGATGACGCGCACCCGGCAGTGGCCGCCGTAGTCCTTGCAGTAGATGGGCACGACGAGATGCGGGCCTGCGGGTACGCCGACCGCGTAGCGCTCGTTGTTATCCGGGTCGAAGCTGAAGTCCTCTTCCTGGCCTTCTTCGAAGATGCCCTGCGGCGTGTTGACGGCAAAGCCGGGGTGGCTGCTGACGCTGAGGATCTCGAACTCGGCCTGAAGGTGTTCGGCGCCGTGGATCACGAGATGCAGCTCCTGCGGCCCGGCGTATTCAAGGTCAGCGAAGGACTTGCTGTCATCGTGCAGCAGGGCGTCGCCGCCGCGGTAGCCGGGCAGGAAGGTGACGAGGCCGTCCTCGGGCCGGTCGGTGTCCTGGTTGCCGCTGACGTCCAGGTCGAGGGTGTGGAGGTCGGCCATGTCGCCGATGGGACCGGTGGCGCCAGCGGCGTTGCCGGTGATGTCATACAACAGTTCAATTGTCTCGCGAATGAAGTCGGGGGCACCTTCGAGCCAGATGTGCTGAATGCCCTGCGAGATCAGCTCGGTCAACGGGCCGGTGGGATTTACAATGTTGACGATGAGATCGGCCGAAGTCAGCTCGGTGCCATCGGCGGTGAAGGCGCGGGTGTGGTCCGGCAGCACCAGCTGAAGGCTGCCGCTGAGGCCGGGCACTTGGGTCGAATGGCTGGCATTGAAGTGGAGCCGGACGCGCACGAAGTCGTCGTCGCCGGCGTTGGCGGGGTCGGTGGGATCAAGTTCGTCGCGATGCCAGTCCCAGAGCACGTCGGTGGGCGAGGCGGGTTGGGCTTCGCGGTCGTTGTCGATGTTCTTGGGCAGCAGGCCACTGTAGGGCGTGATGTCGTCGCCCGGCCTGTCGATTTCCGGGCCGGCGTCGCCGTGCGTGGAGGGGCCGTGGAGGAGAAGGAAAAGCCCAGGGGTGAGGACTTCGATGGTGACGGTCTGAGGTGCGCCGAATTCGGGATCGGACATGTAGGCCTGCATCTGGCTGAGGCCACCGCCGCCGTCACCGCCACCATCGCCGCCGCCGGGGTCGATGAGTTCCTTGAAGCTGCGGGTGGCATTTTCCAGCTCAACGTGGTTGCCTTCGCGGAGAGAAGGTTCGCTGTGTTGCTTGCTGGCCGAGTAGTTTTCCTTAATGACCAAGTCGCCGACTGGATCCTCCTGGACGTAGTTGGCCTTGGGCTGGTAGGTGATGGTGAGTTCGAAGTCGCGTTCGGCGGCTGGCTCGCCGTTTTCGAACTGGTGGGGGATGAGCACGACGATTCGGGCTTCTTCGGTGGTTTCCTCGAAGAACCAGGCGACGTCACCGACCGGAGGCTCGCGGTCGAGCAGGATGTGGACGTCGGTGGAGAGGAGGTTGAAGGTGTGGCTTTGCGGCTGGGCGCGGAGGTGGGGTGCGAAGTGCAGGCCGGCGAGCACGGTCAGAATGAGGGTGACAATCCGGTGTCGTGGCGCTATGGCATGGACATGGGAATGGAGCGCGAGACCATTGTCAGCCGCGAGGGAGTCGAGCCGGAACCACGCTGCCGCCCGTGGCTGCGGGCTGCGGGCTGCGGGCTGCGGGCTGGATGAGGGAAGTCTGAGCCATAGGGACTATTCGATCATGGCTGGTGTGGGCGCGCGGGTCAAGTGTGAAATTGGGTTCCTGGTGCGGGCGAGTGAGCAGGGGAGGACGCCGGCATGAGTAGCAGCACCGGTGGGAGCGGAGGCAACAGGCCCGGCAGCAGTACCCGGCTCTGGAACACAACGGTCTGGTTGCCGTGGGCGCTCTTTACAGTGGCAGCCATGGTGGCCATTGGGGCGCGGGTCCAGCAGGTGCCTGCCGAGTGGCAGGCGTTGCAGCGGGTGTGGCAGCGCGGAGGTGAGGTGCCGTCGGGGCAGCACCGGCAATTGCAGCTTGGGCGGCTGTTTCATGCATCCGGGGTGATGGCGTCGCGGGCGGGCCATGATGTGGTCTGGTGGCAGCCGGTGGCGGGTGACACAAGCGGCGCGATTACTGAAAGCGCCGCCGGGCGGGCGGCGGCGGCGGTGCCGGCGTTGTTCCGGGACGGCGCCCGTCGGGTGCCGCAGGCGGGCGAACACTGGGCGGTGGGACTGCTGGCGGGGGTGGCGGCGCCGATGCGGGTGCATGTGGGCAGTGACGAGTCGTGGCTGGATGCGGAATTGCTCTACGTGGAGCGCGGGATGCTGCACGTGCTGGCACGTAAACTTGAGCGGGAGGGTCGGCGGTTTGACTGGCATGTGACGGCTGATGGCTTGCACCTGCTGGGGCGGGGCGAACGTCCGCAGCCGCTGGCGGGTGCGGCTGCCCGCTGGCAGGGGTCGACCGGCGAAGACGGACCGGTGGCGGCGCCGTGGGTGCTGGACATGACCGGGGTCGAGTGGCCGATAACTGCTGAGTGGCGTTTTCCGGGGGTGTTGGGCGGGGCTCTGCTGGCACTGGCGGTGTTCGGCGGGATGGGGATGGCCGGCTGGCTGGTGATGACGAAGGCGGGAAGACTGCGGGTCACGGCGAGGCCGCCGGGCGGAGGCGGCTGGGTGGCGGCGCTGGCGCTGGGGTGGTGCCTGACGCTGCTGGTGCTGACATTGGCGGCCGCCTTGTTCGGTGGCCCCGGTCGGGATGAAGGGAGCGGATGGGCCAGGCCGGTCGCGCAGGCGGTGCTGGTGATGCTGGGTCTGGCAGCGGTGGTGCAGTGGACCCGGCTGCGGCAACGCGGGTTGCCGGAGCGATGGCGTCCGGCGCGCGCGGGGTTGTGGATGGGCTGGGGATTGATCCTGGCCACCGCGGCCTGGCTGGTGGTGCGGGCGCTGGTGCAGATACCGTTCGATGCCCCCGGGCTGGTGACCCATGGCTACAAGGTCCTGCTGTTCGAGCGGCTCGGGCTGGGCGATCCCTGGGTGCTGCTGGAAGCAGGGCGTGAGTTCTCTCGACCGCACTATCCCCACGGGTTCTCAATTTCTGCGTGGCTGGCGGTTCCCGTCGATGGCTGGCGGCTCGGCGCTTGGGCGCAGTGGCAGGTGGTGCTGCCGCTGGCGGCGGCGATGGTGGTGCTGGGGCGGATGGCGTTGGCGCTGGCGGGCGGGCGCTTTCTGGTGCTGGGGCTGGTGGTGCTGTGGGCGGGGACCTGGCCGGTGCAACGGCTGCCGGGCACTTGGTATGCGGAGCCGCTGATGCTGCTGTTCTGGTGCGGCGCTCTTGCCTGCTGGTGGCGCTTGCTGAGTCCGGTCGGCGGGCAGCCGGCGGAGGGCAATGAGCAGTCCGGTGCTGGCGCTGGCGTCGATGGACTGGTGCCGACTGCCTGGGCGGGTGGATGCTGCGCGGCAGCGATGATTTGGGTAAAGAATGAGGGCCTGGTGTGGTGGCTGCTGGCGGTCGCCTCGTTGTCTTTGATTCTGGTGCTGACTGCGGGCCGATGGCGGGCGGTGGGAGTGGGTGGAGCGGCGCTTCGCAGGGTGCTGGCGGGAATCGCTGTGCCGGGCGTGCTGACAGCGCTGCTGTGGTGGGGCTGGCGCGGCTGGCATGGCCTGGGGGATGATGATCTTTCGATGGCGGCGATGCTGGCGCTGGACGCCGGGCAGCGGGCGGAAGTGCTGGGCCGCACGGCGGCGGTGGTGCGGCTCTGGCTGTTTGGCGAGGGATGGGCGTGGCCTTTCGGGGGCGTCTGGTGGCTGGCGGCCGCGTCGATCCTGGGTTTCGGCTGGCGCTGGCGGCGCGACCCGGTGGTCTGGTGGCTGTTGCTTTTGTGCGGCGCGGGGCTTCTTGTGCCAATGGCGGTGTTTTTGTTCAGCACGATCGAGCCGCTGGAGCGGCACCTGATTGCGGTTTGGCGGCTGATGCTGCTGCCCTCGGCCACGGCGGTTTTGCTGGTGGCCAGGTTGTGGGGCGGCGGTACGGCCGAGCCAAACCACGTTCCAGGGCCTTGCCGCCCGGACCCGATGCCGGCTCACCAAGCTTTTTCGAAGGCGGTCCCCACCGTTCCCCAGCAACCCCCAAAGAGGCAGACGTCATGACGCGAACACGATCAGCACCACAATGTCGCAGCAAGATCATCCCCGGTTGGGAGTTGAAGAATGGGTCGTCGCACCTCCTGGTGGTGATTCCGCTGCTGGTGGCCGCCTGGTTTAGCGGCGCGCCGGCAGCTTGGGCCGGGCCGGAGGAGGTGGTGCGCATCTGGACTGATGTCGAAGGCCGCGAGATCGAGGCGCGGGCGGCCCGGATGGAGGGCGACGTGGTCGTTCTGGTGGTCGGGCAGCGAGAGTTCCGGGTGCCGAAGGAGCGCTTGTCGCGGGCCGACCATCACTGGCTGATGCGTGAGGGACGCCGGTTGCCGCGGCATCGGGTGATCGGCGAGGACAAGCTGAAGCCGTTGGCTGAGGAGCAGCGCCAGCGCATGGTCTCGGTGCCGGGAGAACCGACCCGTGAATGGGATTTGGGGCCGGGCAGCTCGATGACCGGGCGGCTGATCGGCGTGGTCGGGCGCGATCTGGTCATTCAACCGGCGGGCAGGGATCAGGCCATGCTGATGGTGTGGCCGCCGCTTGGGCATGACCAGGCGTATTTCCACCGGGTGAGCCCTCCGCAGGGGGAATTGGCGGCCTTTCCGGGGGCGGGCGCGGCCGCCGCGGAACTGGCGGAGATGGGGCTGGAGGGGTATGAATACCGCAAGCAGAGGTATCTGGCCAATCCCGCTCCAGCGGGGGTGCGTTCGTCGATCCGCTTCCGCTGGTTCAAGCCCGAGCTGGAGCCGGGGCGACAGTATCCGCTGGTGGTGTTCCTGCACGGCATCGGCGAGCTGGGTGAGGATAATGTCCGGCAACTGGCGCACCGCGATCCGCTGGTGCTGGTGGCTCCTGAAAACCAGCGGCGCCATCAGTGCTTTTTCATGGCGCCACAGCACGCTGCGGGGGAGGACTGGGGCGGCGGCGGTTCCTATCAAACCCCGAACGCGGTGATGCGGGCAACCTTGGAGGCGATGCGCTACATGCAGCTGGTGGAGCATGCGGAGCGGATCGACTGGCGGCGCATTTACGTGACCGGCCTGTCGAGCGGCGGCCACGGCGCCTATGCGGCCATCGGCCTGTATCCGGAGTGGTTCGCCGCGGCGGTGCCGGTGTCCGCGTCGTCGGATCCGGCGCGTTTCCGGAGGGACAATGCGCGGCCGATGTGGGTGTTTTACAACCGCGGCGACAGCCCCCGCCTGGCCCACAACATCGGCCTGATGGAACGGCATCTGCGGCAGCTCGGGCAGCCGCTGCGGGTGACGGTGTTTGACGGCGGCGGGCACAATGCCTGGCGCGACGCCTATGATCACGGCGGCCTGGCGAGGTGGCTGTTCAGCCAGCAGCAGCCGCTGAGGTGAGCCCCGCGGGTGTCGGGCTGGGCGGCGCGGTGCGAATGACGAGTGACGGCTGATGAAGATTGAGTTTGAGTTGCCTTCGGGCTGGCGCTTTCGCACCTGCCCTCAATCATCCCAAGCCCTGTAAGGGCGAAATCCGGGGCACTCGGGGCAATGACGCCCACCACAATAGACCAACGGGTTCCGCCCCTTCAGCACCATTCTATTTCATCGTTCGTTCCCAGGGTTTCACCCTGGGCTAGCCCATTTCGCCCCGGTGGGGCGACTGACCGGCCGTCGCCATCAGCCATCACCGCAGACACGCCGGCCCGCGACTAACCTAAATTCGGAGATGAAACCACAACCGGAGGCGATAGCCGGAACCGGAACGAAGTGGAGATCGCCGAAGGCAAATGGCCGGCCAATTCCAGCCCTGTTTACAGCCGGCAAATGAACACGAATAGACACAACCTGAGGCGATAGCCGGAGATGGTCGACGACTTCACTCCTCCAATAGTCGACAAATAATGAATGAGTTATGAGGATTCCAAGGGTCACTCTACGGGTGGGCTCCCAAGCATCGCCAAGTGGTTCATCAGCAGCATCTAATCTCCAATTTTCCAATCTTTAATCTCCATTCCAGGATGAATCCACCCCGCTTCGAGGCAGAGGGCAGCCACCGCCCCAACGGGGCGAAATGCGATAGCCCAGGGCGAAGCAACGCGCCGCCCTGGGTCTCCGGCCCCAATCATCCAAAGCCCGGAAGGGGCGAAATCCTTCAAGGACGTCCTGTGGAGTGTTGGCGGCTGACGTTGAGGATCTGGGACTCCACAGCCGAATGGCCTGCTCCGAAGAGGACATGGCTAGTCCGTGACTTCTATGATTTACACATCGGTCTCGTTGGAAAGTTCCAAGCGCCAGGATTTTCCCTAGCCAAGCTCCAGGAATCCGACCGTGTGGCCGCGAGGGCTTTCCTCGCACAAGTGGGGACCATAGTAGTGCCAGGCACCTGCCGCATCGGTGCCTAGCACGGCGA
>SKLO01000374.1 GCA_007123195.1 Verrucomicrobiales bacterium
CTCCGGCTGGGGGCAGAGGCAGGGTTCACGATCGAACCGTAACCGGGCCTGCAGGTGGTGTCAAGTGATGAGTCACTTTTGACGAGGTGATGTGGCGGCGCCGTCATCCACTCAGCCATCGCCACACCATCGCCTCGCGGGTAGCACGCCCCCGTAGGCGCGCGCGCCACCCGTCCGGGGTGCGGGTGGTTCGTGCCTTGCGCCCACTTCATTCACGGCCCCGTTCGCCCCCTGCGACTGAATCCGCTCACACCCGGAACAACGCGCCGAGTTTCTTGCCGAGGATGAGCCCGGCGCCGACCACGGCGACGGCGAGGAAGACCATGCACCAGACCCCGAGCGCGGACGCCAGGGCGGTGCCGTTGCCAAGCGCGCTGAACAGGCTGTAGATGGCCTTGGTGATCGGATAGTGCTGGGCCTGCTGGGCGAGGATGAGCGAGTCCGACACCTCGAGCATGGCGAAGGAGAACGCCAGCAGGCCGCCGGCGATGAGGTTGGCGACGATCAATGGCAGGGTGATGCGCCGCAGGGTGCGCGCGGGGCTGGCCCCGAGATTCTGCGCGGCCTCCTCCAGGGTGACGCTGGTCTGCTGGAAACCGGCGGCGGCGGAGCGCACGACGTAGGGCAGGCGCCGCACGGCGTAGGCGATGATCAGGATCAGCACCGGGTCCTCGCCGAGGATGAGCCAGTCGAATGGCTGGCCCTCGCGGGTCATGGCAAGGAACCCGAACGCCAGCACCAGCCCGGGCACCGCCAGCGGCAGCATGGCCATGGCGTCGAGAATGCCGCGCCCGGGCAGGCGGGTGCGCACCACCACCCAGGCGATGGCCACGCCGAGCACGATGTCGATCAAGGTGGCAGCCAGGGCGTATTTGAGCGAATTGCCGATCGAGCTGACGGTCAGCGGGTGACCCAGCGCGTCCTCGAAATGTTGCAGTGTCAGGCTCTCGGGCAGCACCGTGCCATACCAGTCGGTGGCGGTGGCGAGCAGGATGACGCCGAGGTGGGGCAGCACGGCCAGCGCGGTGACGCCGACGAACAGTCCGGTACACAGCAGTCCGCGCACCCTGGGCAGGTCGCGCTCCTGCCTGGCCATGGTGGCGCGGCCGGCGCCGGCGAACGCGGCGCGGCCGAACAGGTGCTTGCCGATCAGGTAGAGGATCACCGTGCTGACCAGCATCACCGCGACCAGGGCGTAGGGGAACGGGTTGTCACTGAGGTCCTTTATGCCATGGAAGATCTGCACCGGCGTGATGCGATCGTAGTCGAAGATCAACGGCACTCCCAGCTCGGTGAACGACCAGATGAAAACAATGGTGGAGCCGGCGAACAGGCCGGGCATGACCAGCGGCAGGGTGATTCGCCGCAGGCGGGTCAGCAGCGAGCTGCCGAGATTCTCGGCAGCCTCCTCCATGGCGGGATCGATGTTGGCAAGCGCGGCGGTGAGGTTGAGATAGACGATCGGATAGAGATGAAGGGCATTCATGATGACGATGCCCGACATCTGCGCCTGGCCGATCCAGTCGATCGGCGAGGCGGGGTCCATCAGCCCGAGGTGGATCAGCAGCGCGTTGAGCGACCCGGCCTGGCCAAGCAGTTGCTTGATGCCGATGGCGCCGACAAACGGCGGCAGGATCAGCGGCACCAGGATCGCCGAGGTGAGCAGCACCTTGCCCGGGAAACGGAAGCGGTTGGCGACGATCGCCAGCGGCATCGCCAGCACGATCGCCAGGGCGGTGCTGAAGAAGGCCATGCGGAAGGCATTGTAGAGGCCTTCAAGGTAGAGCGGGTTGCGGAACACCTCGATGACGTAGTCGATCGTCAGCCGGCCGTTGAGATCGACAAACGCGGAGCCGAGGGTGTGGAAGATGGGAAACAGGAAGAACGCGGCGAAGAACAGCGCGCAGGCGGCGAAGATGGCGTGTGGCAGCAGGCGGGACATGCGTGGCGTTCGTTAGGCGGGCGGTGCGGTGCGGTGCGGTGCGGTGCGGTGCGGTGCGATGCGGGTGCCGGGCGACGGTTCGGCCGGGGCGGCGCCCGTTGCGCCCTACTCGTTGCGGCGGGCGAGGGCGATGCTCATGCGGTAGTGCTGGCGGAACGAGTTCGCCAGGTCGCGCGCGAGGCGCACCTCCTGCAGCTTGTCGCTGCTTGAGAGCGTGCTCGAGATGTGGCCGCGGGCGTTGTCGTAGCTGACCAGACTGACGTCGTGGAACACGGCGGTGGCGCGGGGCGGAAAGCCGGCCTCGACCAGCGCCTGCCAGGCGGCGGACTGCTCGGCGTGGGTGTCGATGCACATCAGCCGGATGATGTAGCGGATGGCACTGAACGCGCGCGCGGTCCATTCGGGCTCGTAGATGAACAGGTCGGCGGTCTCGTAGGGCATCACCTCGGGATCGGACATGTGCTGGAGATGCTCGGGTGTATACATGTCCCGCCGCACCGGCAGCCGCCGCAGGGCGGTGCGCTGCGGTCCGCCAGGGGTGCCGACCCGGTAGTTCCAAAGCTTCTGGCCCTCGGTGGTGAGCACGAATTCAATGAAGGCGTGCGCCAGGTCGGGGCTGGGCGCGCCGCGCAGCATGGCGATGGGATCGACGCCGGTGGAGGAGCCGCCGAGCGGCGTCAGGTAGTGAACCCGGGAGCTGCCGTCGGGTCGGCGGACCTGCTCATTGTAGGTGCGGCCGTAGAAGTCGATGGCCATGCCGGCGGCGGCGTTGCCCTGGGTGACGTCGCGCGGGATCTTGGTGGCCTCGTCGGTGAAGTAGCGGCCGTTGGCGCTGATGCGCTGGATCAACCGCATGGCGTCGAGCCAGCCCTCGCGGATGGAATTGTCCACCAACTGATGGTAGCGCTCGGCGCGGCGGCGCGCGTCGGGGGTGGCGGCGGCCTCGACCGACGGCGGCGGCAGGTCGGGATCGTAGCCCTCCCCCATCAGGGTGCGGTCGATGGTGTCGCGGATGCGCTGCTGGATGAGCATCTCGAACGCCTTGGTGACGGAACCGCTCTTGGTCGGATCGGCCAGCGCGATCTGGCGGAAAAACCGCGGGTCGGCGAGGTCCTCCCAGGCGTCGGGCGCGGCCTTGTCGGCCATCGGATAATACGGCAGCGCGCGCTCGCCGACCTGCGGCATGGATCCGAACCCGAGCCGCTCGATGACGTCGGTGTTGTAGCAGATGCCGAACGAGGACAGGCAGACGCCGATCCAGCGCAGGTCGGGGTCGCGGAACGGTTCGCCGCTCATGGACTCGGGGATGATCTCGGGATCGAACCACTCGGGCCGCTCGATCGCCAGCACCGCGGGGCCGTAGTTGCCGTCGGGATCGCTGGCCACCAGATGCCCGGCGCCGGCCTGGACCTGGAAGTCGTAGGCGCCCCCGCCAAAGAACAGGTCGATGTTGACCCCGACGTTTGATTCCAAAAACTCGCGCCGCGCCAGCTGCGACGCATCCCACTCGGAATCCGGCACCTCGGGATCGGGCAGGGCGATCGATCGATCGTTGAACCGGCTGGCGTCGGCGTTCCACGAGCGGCCCGAGCGGCGCCAGTGGTTCTGGAACGCGGCGGAGAATTCGGATTGCAACGACATCGCGATCTCGGAGGTGCCGCCCGGGGTGCGCCAGTCGATCTCGATGCGCTGGCCGGTTTGGTCGAACATGTGTTGGGCGAAGGCGCGGCCGAACTCCGAGCGGATGGTCTCGTTGTGCGGGGTGATGATGATCAGGCGGGCGTCGGGGCGGCCGCTGAAGGCACGACTGCTGGGACGCAGGGCGAACGGCAGCGCCAGCACCAGCACCAGCGCCAGACCCACGCTGAACTCGCGCGGGTGTTGTTTGATCGAGGCGCGCAAGGCACGACCGAAGCGCTGCAGGCGCACCCGCAGCGGTCTGGCCGGTCGCTGGCTGGACGGACTCTCCTTCATTCGCGCAGGATGACGGCGTCAAGCGATTCGGCCAGCGCGTAAACGCTGCCCTGCTTGAGCCAGTGGGTCAGGGAATGAGGGTTCTGTTCGGACACCCGGAGGTGCAGCCCGGACGAAGTGCGCAGGGTGTATTGGGCGATGTCCCCCAGGTAGACCGCTTCCTGGATGTGACCCTGAATGGCGATGTCGGCGTTGCGCCGGTCGCTCAGGACCAGGCACTCGGGGCGGATCGAGACGGTCACGCGGTCGCCCCCGCGCGGAGGCGTGACGCCGGCCGGCAGGCGGGCGTGGAACCGGCCGAGCTTGGTGATGACCATCCAGTGGCCCGGGCGGCTGGAGGGCTTCTCGGCCTCGGCGTCGATGAAGTTGGTCTCGCCGATGAAGTCGGCCACCAGCCGCGAGTGCGGGTCGCGGTAGATTTCTTCCGGGGTGCCGACCTGGGCGATCTCGCCGCGGCTCATGACGGCCATGCGGTCGCCCATCGACAGCGCCTCCTTCTGGTCGTGGGTGACGTAGACCGCGGTCAGGCCGAATTCCTTGCAGATGCGACGGATCTCGGCGCGCATTTCAAGCCGCAGCTTGGTGTCGAGGTTCGACAGCGGCTCGTCGAGCAGCAGGCACTGGGGCCGGACGACCAGGGCGCGGGCCAGGGCAACGCGCTGCTGCTGGCCGCCGG
This sequence comes from Verrucomicrobiales bacterium, assembly GCA_007123195.1. GTDB lineage: Bacteria > Verrucomicrobiota > Verrucomicrobiia > Verrucomicrobiales > SKLO01 > SKLO01. Next base: position 4,593 of record SKLO01000374.1, read on the forward strand.
ACAGCTCGTTGATCTTGCGCTCGCCGTAGGTGGACATCTGGACGATGGCGAGGGAGTCGTTGACCCGGTCGCGGATCTCGGGCACCGGCACCTTGCGCTCCTCAAGGCCGAACGCCACGTTTTGAAACACCGACATGTGCGGCCACAGCGCATAGCTTTGGAACATCATGGCGGTGTTGCGCTTGTGCGCCGCCAGATGGGTCACGTCGCGGTCGCCGAACTTCATGGTGCCGGCGTCGGGGGTGTAAAACCCGGCGATGTGGCGCAGCAGGGTGGTCTTGCCACAACCGGACGGCCCGAGCAGGAAGAACAACTCGCCGCCCTTGATGTCGAGGTCGATCTGGTTCAACGCGATCGTGTCGCCGAAGCGCTTCGCCAGGTTGCGGATGTGGACGGATACCATGGAATCGATCGGCAGGTGAACCGGCCCGGCGGGGCCGTGGGCGGCCACGGACGCTGCCGGGGTGGCGCCAGCCCCGTTACTAGCTTGCGGGGGGGCGGTTTGCAAGCCTTCGCCGGAAACCCGGGAAAGTGGCAAGCAGAATCCGGGCGCGGCCGGTGGCAAAGTTGTTGCAGACCTGTTCGGTCAATCAGTCCGAAAGGGGCGATGGCCCCTGAAATACCTCCCCAAAAAGCTCCTACGCGCGCCCCATGCGGAAGCGGTCGCTGGTGCGGCAGTAGCCGTCGGGACTCTCCATGCGGCCGATGGGCGCGTAGTTGGACGGGTCGAGGTAGCGGGTGTCGGGGTCGAGCACGCCGTCGCGCACGTGGACATGGCGGACCAGGCCGAGCACCAACCGGTTGCGACCGATTTCGAGCGTGCCCCATTCGTGGCATTCCATGGCCACCACGGCGTCGCGCAGCCGAGGCGTGGCCACGCTCACGGACGCGGCGGTTTCAAGTCCGGCCGCCACCACCTCGCTGTCGCCGTAGGAGCGGGCGGCAGCAGTGAGGTTCATGGCCCCGGCCAGATCCTCGTCGACCATGTGAACGACAAACTCGCGGGTGCGCCGAAGATTGCGGGCGGTGTCCTTGGGCACGCCGGGCTCGCGGTTGCCGGGCGCGAACCCGAGCAGCGGCGGGTCGGCGCCGAACACGTTGAAGAAGCTGAACGGGGCGGCATTGACCGAGCCGTCCTCATTGAGCGTGGTCACCCAGGCAATCGGCCGGGGCGTGACCAGGGCAGCGAGGATCTTGTAGCTGTCGGACGGGCTGGTGGTGGTGAAATCGATCTCCATGGACGGACACGGCAGGCAAGGGCGGGGCGGGGCGAGCGGACTGACGGTCGGTCGCGGTTCGGACTGGTCCGAATCCCGACTCAACGAAAAGCCCCCGGCCGCCAGCCGCATGCGCGGTCGCGACCGGGGGCAGCCGGACAGTTGGAACTCAGAGTTCCTTGATGTAGATGTTGCGGAACTGCACCAGGCTGGAGGCCGGGCGGTAGTTGCCCTCGGCGTCCACCCCACCATGATGCTGCAGCGCCAGGCGACCTTTCTCGGGCACCCCCGGAAGCTGGGCTTCCTCAATCACGGTCTTGTCATTCAACACCACGGTCAGGCGGTCGCCCTTCATGGTGATGACAAAGGTGTTCCACTCACCGATCGGGTTGTCCGCCTTCTCGCTCGGCGTCACCCCGGCGCGCACTTCCGCCGGCTGGTTGCCGTCGGTCCGATAGCCCCACACCTCGCCGGAGCCAACCGGCCAGTTCCAGATATTGACCTGCGCCTTCGAAGTGCCGCGAAGGTAAATGCCGGAGTCGGCATTGGGCTTCTCCACCGTCACCCGGTTGCCGTCCTCATCGACCTTCTCCGAGCCGTCCGGCTGGATGATCGGCAGCCGTTCGATGGTCGGCGCCTCAATGATGCGCCAATCGATCTTCAGCACGAAGTCGCCGAACTCACCCTCGCTCCAGAGGTTCTTGTCGCCGGGCGCCTGACTTTGGGCACGATAGTCGATCACGCCGTCGAGAACCTTCCATGCGCCGCCGTCGCCTTCCGGCGCGGTCCAGCCGCTCAGGTCCTCGCCGTTGAACAG
>SKLO01000432.1 GCA_007123195.1 Verrucomicrobiales bacterium
GATTGACCGTGACGCGGCCGATCAGGGGGTTCTCCGGGCTGGCGATCCAGCGCGCGAGGCCGAGGCGGTTCAGCGGTTCGCCCTCGGGCCAGGGGTGCAGGGCCGCGGGCACGCCGGGTTCGACCGGTTCGGCGGGGGACATGAAATCGCCGCGGCGTTTGACGCGGGTGGTGCGCGGTTCCGCCAACTCGACCATGATCATGGTCGTGGACGGCCCCGCATCGGCCACGGCCTGGTCCGCCTCGCGCAGGGCCTGGAGGTGATCCTTGAGGGCTTGGTCATCGGGAAACACGTTGTCGAGCATGCGCTGGGCCACCGTCGGCAGCCGTTCGTCGGCGGGCTGAGGCAGGTCGGCCAGCTGCCGGCGCTGGTTGTCGGGCAGGGCTTGCCAGGCTTCGTGGTCCTGCTTCAAATCGTCGCGCAGGCGCTGCAGGGTGGTGTGCAAGCGGCTGGCGTGTTCGGTGCGCTGGTGTTCAACCTGGTCCAAGGCGTGTTGTTGCTGGTCGGACAGCGGCAGGGTCAGGTCAAGTTCGCCCCCCGCGTAGTCGAGTCCCGCCCTCTGATCGATCGTGACCGCTTCAACCGGGGTGTTGTTGAAGAAGGCAAAGAACCGGTAGTATTCGGTCATGCTGATCGGGTCGTCCTTGTGATTGTGACACTGGGCGCACCCCATCGTGGTACCGAGCCAGGCGGTGGCGGTGACTTCAACCCGGTCGACGACCTGGTTGAACCGTTCCTCGGCGACGTCCGTGCCGGCTTCGAGATTGAGCGGGGCGTTGCGATTGAACCCGGTGGCGACCAGCTGGTCGACGGTCGGTTCGGGGAGCAGGTCGCCGGCGATCTGCTCGATGGTGAACTGGTCGAACGGCAGGTCGCGGTTGATGGCGTCGATCACCCAGTCGCGGAACGCCCAGATGTCGCGGAAGCCGTCGCGCTGGAAGCCGTGGGAATCGGCGTAGCGTGCCAGGTCGAGCCATGAGCGGGCCCATTTCTCCCCGAACCGCGGAGAGGCCAGCAGCTCATCCACGATCCGCTCGTAGGTCTGGTCGGATGGATCGGAGAGGAAGCGGTCGACCTGTTCCGGAGTCGGTGGCAGGCCGGTGAGGTCGAGGTGCAGGCGGCGGATCAGCCGGGCGGGCTCGGCGGGGGAGTTCGGTGACAGGCCGCGCTCGGCGAGGCGTTGGTTGACGAAGAGGTCGATCTCGTTGTGGACGGGAAACCCACTGGAGCCGCCGGCTGCATCCGGCAGCGGCGGCAGTTCGGGCCGCTCGTAGGCCCAGTGGCGCGGGGGCCGGTAACCATCGTCCGGCCACGGTGCGCCGGCCTCGATCCAGGCGCGGATCACGGCCACCTCGTCCGGGGGCAAGGGCGGTCCCTCGGCCGGCATCCGGACCGCGGGATCATCGGCGGTGATGCGCTGGTAGAGGTGGCTTTGCGCCGCGTCGCCGGGCACAAGGATCGGTTCGCGGGAGTCGGGAATCTGCCGGGAGTGATACCAGCTGTGCAGCCCGACCCCGGCGCGCTGGACCTGGCTGCCGTGGCACTCCACACAGCGGGCTTCGAGGATCGGCCGGACGTCGCGTTCAAAGTCGACGTCCGTGACCGCGCCCGCAGGCCCCGTCAGGAGTGCGAAACCGGAGCAGGCGACGGCGAGGAATGATGCGGGGCTAGCCTTGGATGTCACGTTTACGAGAAGGGGAAGTTACCATGGGAACGGGGGCGGAACCAGCCGTTTTCCCGTGATGTCTGAATTCGTGGGTTGTTTTGGGGGTCAGTGAAGGAGTGGCTGCGGGCTTTGGAGCGCCCCTGATGGTGCGGGAAACGCCTTGTCTGCGCGGGTCTGCGGGCGTTTCGGGCCCGGGGAATGCGGTCGAATCCTCCGTGCTCCGGGTGATGTACCGGCCGAACCTGACCCTTGCGCAGCCGCCGTGGCAGGGATTGTATCCGTTCCGTCACCCCTGCGGGTGCCCCCCGAAAACGCCGGGATGGGACTTAGTCCAACGGCGTATCACCAGATATCCGCGTCCCGGAATCCCGAAAGCGCGGCCATTTCACCGAATGAAAACCAAGACCATCCCCATCCTTGCCTGCCTGGCATCCCTGTTTGTGGCCGGAACATCGCTTGCCGATCAAACCACCACGCTGCCCCGTCCTGACGGCGAGCCAGCCGACATGAGCAAGCCGGTGCAGGTGTTCATCCTGCTGGGCCAGTCCAACATGCTCGGCTTCGGCGATGTCGCCGGGGAACGCGACGGGACGCTCGAGAACGCGGTCAAGAGCAAGGGCCTGTATCCGTATTTGATCGATGACGAGGGCAACTGGACCGAGCGCAAGGATGTGCGCAACGTGCGGGTGATGGTGGCCCGCGGCGGCGGCATGGGCGTGCATCAGAACGACTGGCTCACGATCAAGGGCGGCCGCATCGGGCCCGAGATCGGCATCGGCCATCATCTTGGCAACCTGATCGACGCCCCGGTGCTGATCCTGAAGAGCTGCATCGGCAACCGCAGTCTGGGCTGGGACCTGCTGCCGCCGGGAAGTGAGCAGTTTGAACACGAGGGCCGGATCTACGCTGGTTACAAGGAATCCCCCGACTCCTGGCCGGTGGGGGAGGAACCTGAGCCGATCGGCTGGTATGCCGGCAAGCAATACGACGACGACATCGCCAACGCCAAGAAGGTGTTGGAGGAACTCGACACCTACTACCCCGGTGCCACCGAATACGAGGTCGCGGGCTTCTTCTGGTGGCAGGGCGACAAGGACCGCTACAACGCCGCCCACGCGATGCGTTACGAGGAGAATCTGGTCCGGTTGATCCATGTGTTGCGCGAGGATTTCGACGCGCCCGACGCCAAGTTCGTCTGCGCCACCCTTGGACAGACCGAGAAAGGTGCCGGCGGCAACGACGGCCTGTTGCTGGAAGCCAAAATGGCGGTGGACGGCGAGTCCGGCAGGTATCCCGAGTTCAAGGGCAACGTGGCCACCGTCTACACCCATCCGCTGTCGAAGGGAGGTGCTTCCAACGGGCACTACGGCAACAACGCCGAGACATTCATGAACGTCGGCGAGGCGATGGGTGAGGCCATGGTCCGGCTGCTTGAGGGCGACAACTGAGATGGGGGGAGGGATTGGAATGTTGAATGTTGAATGTTGAATGTTGAATTGTGGGGTCGGAGAAGGCGGGATTGTGGGGTGGCAGCTGGCGTAGAAGCGGCGTCCCCGCCGCTTGGTGAATGGGCGGCGGATGGTGCTGACCATGGAGGGAGCTTCGCGCTCGGGGACGCTGGCGCTGCCCTCATGGGCTTTTCCATCCACTGACCATTCGCGGGCGACGAGGACGACGCCCCTCCGTCACGCAAGCGGTTGGCGGGGGGGATGGTTCGGAGGTGCTTCGCACGGGCGGAGCCTCTGCCTCTGCCCTGTAGCGCGGGCCTCACGCCTCACTCCGCGCCGGGCGACCAGCGGTAGGGCAGGTTTTTGGTGTAGCCGGTGTAGCCGCCGTCCTCGATCCAGACCCAGTATTCGCCGTCGGCGCGGTGGTGGGCGGTGATGCTGTGGACAACGTCCTGCAACGCAGCCATCGGCACGTGCCCGTCGCGGATGCCGTCGGGTTGGCAGTGCCAGATCGCCTCGCCGCGGTCCGCCTTCAGCACCAGCACGGCGCCGCGCCACAGCGCCGGCAGGTGCCCTGCCATGACCACAAACACGGCCTCCAGAGGTTTTGGTGCTTCGCCGGGCTTGGGTTTGGCCATTTCAAGGACCAGCACTCCGCTTTCCTGAAAAGGTCCTTCTCCGGCCCGCGTTCCGTAGCAGCAGGCTTCACGGACACCCGAACCGCCACCGCACGCAAAGACCGCTGGCGACAAATCAATCAGCCGTTACGCTGCCTCCAATGCCCCGAATTCCGATGCAAACGCTCGCCCGCATCCTCGCCCCCGCGTGCCTGTCCATCCTCATGGGCGGCACGGCCATGGCGACCGAAAGCGTGCTCAGCTACAATCGGGACGTGCGTCCGATCCTCTCGGACAACTGCTTCGCCTGCCACGGTTTTGATCCTGAAACCCGTGAGGCCGGCATGCGCCTCGATACCCGCGAGGGGGCCACGGCGGACAACGACGGCGTGGTCGCCATTGTGCCGGGCGATCTCAATGCCTCGGCCCTGTGGCAGCGCATCCACAGCACCGACAGGAACGATGTGATGCCGCCGCCGCACACACACAAGACCATCACCCCGGAACAGCGCGAGATCCTGCGGCAATGGATCGAGCAAGGCGCGCAATATGAGGAGCATTGGTCGTTCGTGCCGCCCGCAGCGGTGGCACCGCCGCCGGTGCAACAGACCGACTGGCCGCGCAGCCCGATCGATCACTTCATTCTGGCGAAGCTCGAAGCCAACGGTCTGCGCCCTTCGCCCGAAGCCGGCAAGGAAGCCCTGATCCGCCGGGTCACGCTCGATCTCACCGGCCTGCCACCGACCCTGGAGGAAGTCGACGCCTTTCTCGCCGACGGTTCGCCCGATGCCTATGAAAAAGTCGTCGACCGGTTGCTGGCCTCGCCGCGTTACGGCGAGCGCATGGCGATCGACTGGCTGGATGCCGCCCGTTACGCCGACACCAACGGTTATCAAGTCGACCGCGACCGCGAAATCTGGGCCTGGCGCGAGTGGGTCATCAACGCCTTCAACCGCAACCTTTCCTTCGACCAGTTCACCATCGAACAACTGGCCGGCGACTTGTTGGAGAATCCGACTCTCGAGCAACGGATCGCCACCGGCTTCAATCGCAACAACATGATGAACGAGGAGGGCGGGATCGATGCCGACGAATTCCTCGCCGAATACACCGCCGACCGGGTTGAAACCACCATGACCGTATGGCAGGCGCAGACCTTCAACTGCAACCGCTGTCACGACCACAAATACGACCCCTTCTCGCAGAAGGATTTCTATGCGATGAAGGCCTTTTTCCACAACGTGCCCGAACCGGGGGTCGGCCATTACAACAAAGCGATCCGTGAGAACAGCCCGCCGCACCTGAGGCTGCCCGCTCCGGAGATCGAAGAGCAGGTCCGGCAACTGCGCGGGCAACTGGCGGAGGCCGGGCAACGCCTCGGCGGACTGGCCGAAGATCACCCGGAGCGCGACCCGATCGGCAAGCAGATTGCCGAACTCAACCAACAGATCCGCAACGTCGAAGCGAACATCCCCACCACCCTGGTGATGGCGGAGATGGAGCAGCCGCGACCGACCTTCATCCTCCTGCGCGGTGCCTTTGATGACCCCGGCGAACAAGTCGAAGCCGCCACCCCGGAGACGCTGCCCGCCATGGCCGACGACCTGCCGCGCAACCGCCTTGGCCTCGCCAAGTGGTTGGTCGCCCCTGAAAATCCACTGACCGCACGGGTCACGGTGAACCGCTTCTGGCAGCAGGTCTTCGGCTACGGCCTGGTCAAGACCAGCGACGACTTCGGGGCCCAGGGCGAATACCCCTCGCACCCGCAGTTGCTCGATTGGCTGGCCACTGACTTCGTCAGCAGCGGCTGGGACGTGAAAGACCTGATGAAAAAGCTCGTCACCAGCGCCACCTACAAACAGCACGCCGCCTTCACCCCGCAACTCTTGGAGCTGGATCCCGAGAACCGCCTGCTCGCCCGCAGCGGACGGCATCGTCTGCCCGGCGAGATCATCCGCGATCAGGCCCTCGCCGTCAGCGGCTTGCTGGTGGAGAAAATCGGCGGTCCCTCGGTCAAACCCTACCATCCCGAGGGCATCTACGAACAACTGACCGAAGGCAAAGGCACCACCTCCTACGTGCAAGGCAGCGGCGAGGACCTGTACCGTCGCAGCCTCTACACTTATTGGAAACGCTCGGTGCCGCATCCCGCCCTGCTGGCTTTCGGCACCCCCTTCCGCGAGGTCTGCTCGGTGCAACGCACCCGCAGCAACACCCCGCTGCAGGCGCTCAACCTGATGAATGACGAAACCTACGTCGAGGCCGCGCGCCTGCTCGCCAGCCGCATGATGGCTTCGTCCTCCGACGCCCGCGAGCGTCTGACGTTCGGATTCCGCACCGTGCTGGCGCGGGCCCCGCGCCCGGCCGAGTTGGCCGTCCTGGAACGCGCCTACCAACGCGCGCTGGCGGAATTCCGTGACGACCCGGCAGCCGCCGCCGCCCTGCTCGGGGTCGGTGCCACGCCGCCCGATCCGAATCTCGACCCCGTCGAACTCGCCGCCCTGGCCACCGTGGCTGGCACCATTCTTTGCATGGACGAAACCGTCACCAAACCCTGACCATAGCCCCAAGACGATGCAACCTTGCCATCCGCTCGACATCACCCGCAGACAATTCCTCGGCCGCACCAGCCTTGGAGTCGGCACGGCGGCGCTGGCGTCACTGCTGAACCCGCGCCTGTTTGCTTCGGACCCGGTCGGCTTGCCGCACTTCGCGCCCAAGGCCAAGCGCGTCATCTGGCTGACCCAGGCCGGTGCCCCTTCGCAGATCGAGACCTTCGATTACAAGCCCGGGCTCAAGGAAATGTTCGATCAGGAGCTGCCCGACACCGTGCGTGACGGCCAGCGCCTCACCGGCATGAGTTCAGGCCAGGCCCGCCTGC
>SKLO01000333.1 GCA_007123195.1 Verrucomicrobiales bacterium
CGGTGATTGGCAGCCGGGAGTTCGTCAACGAGGCGTTCGCGGCGGCCAGGGAGCGGTTCGGGCCGAAGCGCAAGCGCGGGGCATGCCGGCTGCGCGGGGCGGGCGCCCCGGCGGCGGGGCGGTTGTTCAGTGCGCGGGGGTTGAGAGTAGATACGTGAGACGCATCGGGGATGGAATTCCCAGCTGCGACCGCTGGGGACTTCGAGCAAGGTTCGTCGCGGCAAAGCAATCGCGACTTGAAGGAAGGTGCAGGTCACTGACCGGGCTATGGGTAAAGGGCTGTCGGCTGATTGCTCAACGTTGGAACGGAAATTGATCCCAAAACCCAATGCGTGAAGAGACGGCGCGCCGGAGGCCGCAGGGGGTGTCGAGCGACAGACGGCCAGGCAAAGATCCGCCGTGACAGTCGGCTCCCGCGCTGTTGTTTTTGCTGGCGCCACCCCGGCCTCGGTCCCAAGATGGCCGTCCCGATGATGTGGTTCTCCAAAAAGGCGGTGTATGCCCTCCAGGCCCTGACCGCGATGGCACGCGACAACCGCGGCAAGCCGCGCCAGGTGCAGGAACTGGCCGAGAACCAGGGCATCCCGGTCAAGTTCCTCGAACAGATCCTGCTGGGGCTCAAACGCCAGGGCATCCTGCACAGCAAACGTGGCGTCGGCGGCGGCTACCAGCTCGCCAGGACCGCCGACCACATCGGCCTGGTCGAGGTGCTGGAGGCGGTCGACGGCCCGTTCCATGGCCCCGAATTCCCGCCGGCGGCCGCGCGCGGCCTGACCGAGTTTTTCTCCGAACTGAATCACGAACTGCGCGAGCGCCTCGAGCAAACCACCATCGCCGATATCCTCGCGCGCGAAGTCGGCAGCGAATCGCTGTCGTTCGAAATCTGATCCAACCCGACCCGCCCCACCTCCCGATCCCTGGCGCCTCTCCACGCCGGTCCCCGATGGTCGCACCTTGCGCCGCCACCGACCTGCGCTATCAGGATAGCTTGCACTCCGTCCGCCACTTCATCCTCGGCACCGCCGGCCACATCGACCACGGCAAAAGCACCCTGGTCGAGGCCCTGACCGGCACCGACCCCGACCGATTGCCGGAGGAACGGGCCCGCGGCATGACCATCGAACTGGGTTTTGCCCACCTGGAGTTCGACGACCCCAGCGGCGCCGGGACCCGCTACAGCCTGGGCATCGTCGACGTGCCCGGCCATGCCGATTTTGTCCGCAACATGGTGGCCGGGGTCGGGTCAATCCATCTGGCGCTGATCATTGTCGCTGCTGACGACGGCTGGATGCCACAAACCGCCGAGCACGTCGAGATCCTCCGCTACCTCGGCGTCGAGCGGGTGATCATCACCGTCACCAAGTCCGACCTGCTCGAGGATGAGGACCTGCTGCGGCTCGACCTGGCCGAACGGCTGGCGGAAACCCCCTACGCCGACAGCCCCGTGGTGATGACCTCGGCGCTTGGCGACATCGGTCTGGACGATCTGCGCGCCACCATTGCCGACCTCCTGCGCGAGGTGCCCGATCCGCCCGACATCGGCCGCCCGCGGCTGGCAGTCGACCGGGTGTTCTCCCCCCGCGGCGTCGGCTCGGTGGTGACCGGCACCCTCACCGGCGGACGCTTGCGAGCCGGCCAGGAGGTGTTCGTCATGCCGGGCGGACTCCGCGGGCATGTGCGCACTCTACAGAACCACAACCAGATTCTGCCCGAGGCCATGCCCGGCATGCGCACCGCGCTCAATCTGCCCGATGTGCCGCGCGCCACCGAGCAAGACCCCCACGGACTCAAGCGCGGCGACACCATCGTTGCGACCACCCCAGGCGGGGAACCACGCGCCACCGACTGCATCGACGTCGAACTCTGGCGCCTTCCCGCCGCCGAGGGCGCCATGGCACCCGGCAGGCTCAAGCGTGAACGCGGCCTGCGCAGCGGATCGATGCTTCACTGGCACCACGGCAGCGGCTGGCAACCGGCCAGAATCCACCTCGCTGGCGGGTCAGTGCTCCCACCCGGCCAACGCGCGCTGGCCCAACTGCGGTTCAGCCAGCCGGTCCACGCCTGCGCCGGCGACCGCTTCATCCTGCGGGATCCCTCCAAACAACTCACCCTTGCCGGCGGATTGGTGCTTGAGCCGCTCGGTCATCGCCGCCGGTTCCGGCGGCCCGCTCACCAGGAAATGTTGCGCACCCGCGCCGAGGCGCCCGACGACCTGCCAGTCTGGTTGCGCGGGCTGCTGCAGCGGGACCTGGCCGTTCCGGCCGCCGGCCTGCTGAGCCAGTCCCCCTTCAGCCACGACGAAATCACCGTCTTGGTTCAACGCCGGGACCTTGAGTGGAACCGGGTCGGTGAATGGCTGGTGCTGACCGTCTGGTGGCAGCAGCAGTTGGACGCCGCCGCCGCCGGGGTCCGCGCCCATCACACCGCCCACCCGGAACAAATCGGACTGTCACTGGCCGAACTGCGCCGGCTGATGGAACCGGGGCTGCCTGACAAACGACTGTTCGAACCGATTCTCGACGTGCTGGAAGCCAACGGATTCGTTCGCGGCCAGGGCATCCTCCGGGCCGCCGAGCATATCCCGTCCCTGCCGCCACAGCTGGAACAGGCAGCCGCCACTGTGCGCTCCGACCTTGCCGTCAAACCGCTGGAGCCGCCCACACTGAGCGTGCTGGCGCCCGACCCGAAACGCCAGCAGGCCCTCAAATTCCTGGTCGAAACCGGCGAGGTGCTGGTTCTGGATGCCAAGACCCACCTGCTGCGCAGCGCCTACCAACAGGCGCGCGACCTCATCGTCAACCATCTCCGGCAGGCCGGCAGTGCCACCGCCAGCGACCTGCGATCGGTCACCGGCACCACCAGACGCATCCTCATGCCCCTGCTCGAGCGCCTCGACGCCGAGGGCGTCACCGTGCGCAAGGGGGACGACCGCGTCCTTCCCTGAGCGGCGGACACATGGATGAGACCAGAAGCCGTGACGGACGGCGGGGCCGGTTCGATGCTCTGCGGCTGATCGTCACACTGGATCGGCAACCCGGTCATCGTGGACCAGCCGGTGCCGCTGAGTCTGCTGGCGGTCCCGGGGCTGGCGGCTCCGGAGCTATCGATTTGAACATGGGCCATGGCTCCAGCAGCGGCTGCAGCCGGTCGCGCGCCTGCTGGTCCAGCGCCTCCCAAGCACCATCGATCGACCCGTCCGGGTCGTCTTCGCTCCACCACCAGGCAACCAGATCGCGGGCGTCGGGCCCGGTGGCGGCAGCGCCGCTTGCATCCGCTTCCAGTCGCCAGTTCAGGATCACCCGATTGTCGTCCTGATCGCTCCAAACCTCGCAAACCACCCCAAGTCCATGGACCTCCATGCGGCCGCTCATCGCCGGCCGCCAGTCGCCCTGTCCGTCAACCAGCTCCGGCAAATCGGGGGCACCGTCGTCGCCGGGCTGCGGCAAGGGCCCGGGAATCAGGTCAAACCGGCGCCCAAGCACGTCGAAGCCACCCTCGACCTGGCTCCATTCAGACTCCGAACCGGCATCGGCGACCATGGATTCCGCCACCAAACTGATCTTCGCCAGCGGCCAATGGGCGGTCGTGGCCAGCCAATCGGCGGGCGTCAGGTCGATCAGCTTCAAGCGTCCCTCGGACCCGTGTGATGTCGAGCGCAGGCGCAGTTGCAATTGCCGGTCGAAGGCATCCAGCTCGAAGCGGCCGCGGTCCGACTCTGCGATGGACCACTCCAGCGCCAGCGGAATGGGTTGCACCACGCCGGAATGCAGCGGCGGCAGCGCCCGGCCTTGCAGGCGCATGACGAAGGTCTCGTCCGCCAGCGACTGGAGCGGCTCGACGTCCTCCAGCTCCAGCGCGTTGCCGGCAACTCGAATGCCCCCCAGCTTGAAGCGGCCGTCGGCAACCAGCATGTCGTCCAGCTCGACGGCATCGATCTCAATCGGCTCCGCCATGTCCGGGAATACCAGCGTCAGGTTGGCCAGCCGCACCCGCTGGACCTCGAACCGGCGCAATCCGCCTTCAGCGGCCTGAACCTCGGCCGGCTCCCGGTCGGGCGCGGCCGCCGGCCGGTCATCGGGCCGCGACGATCGGCCGGAAGAGGTGGTCGGCTCCGATTGAGCGAACGTAATGCGGGCGCGCCCGGCGAACACCTCGCTGACCACCAGTTCCCGGTGCCGGATGACGCCCCACAAGCCGGAGTAGCTGAAACCGATGTCCTCGAACTCCTGCAGGTGACCCTCCGGGGAGCGGAAATAAAGCCGCTTGATGCGGATACCGGTGTTGATCGAGCCGGACACCTCCTCGATTTCCACGCCGTCGTCGCTACCGAGCAGTCCGGCGACCGCACGGAACGGCACCGCGGTGTGGACCAGCACGTAGTAGCCGAGACCGCCGGCCAACAGCGCCAGCGCCAACAGGATGGCGAGGATGATCGCGAGTTTTTTCATGCCAACAGGGGGGGGCGGGAGGCAGGCCGATGTCCGCGGACCATGCCGGCCGGCACGCGAGACCAGGATCAACGCGCCGCCGGGCCTGAAGCCGGAACCAGCGAGGCAAGCCGTGCGCGCAGAATCTCAGCGGGGTCTGTGCGGCGTTGAGGGCGTTGAACTATCAACCCGTGGTGGCGGGGGATTCGGTGCCCGCAAGCTGCCCCGCCGGAAAACTTCGGCGCCACCATCGCCCGCGGCCGGCCCCGCGAACCGCAAAGCTCAATCGGGCAGCACCGAGGTGTCGCGCTCGCCGCCTTCGTCCGCAGACGCTCCGGTGTCATCATCGGTCGCGTCATCGCCAGCGTCAGAGTCAATGGCGGTCTCGTCGCCGGCCTGCCCGGCCTGTTCCGGCGGAGGGAAAAGCCGCTTGGTGCTGTCCCACGAGTGGCGCTCGCAGGCGCCGAGGCCAAACGCCAGGCACGTGGCCGCGGCCAGAAGTATGAATGCTTTCATGATCAGGTGAAAAGGGAACGTGGTCGGTTGCAGCTGCGGGTCATGCCCGCCCGCCCGCCGCTGGCGAACCGCACGACGGAGGGCCGGCAAGGTAACCGGCCCGCGACCGAGCGCAAGTCGAACCGGCGGCGGAGTCGTCCACCTGTTGGCGTAAAGAGGCTGAGGAGTGCCTCTTCAGCGCTCCCGTGACTCGTGCGCACGGACTGGTGCCGGGATCACGGGCAACACTGCTTTCGCGGCGGGCGAGACAGACCGTGACTGGAGCAGGCGCGCGGAACGAGCGGCGCGCACCCCGGTCGGATTGCGCCAATTCTGCCTCCGATCGCTGCGCACGCGAGGCCGGGGTGAGTCGATGCGCCAGAGGGGCGGCGGCGCCGTTGACAGCGGCACCTCGCACGGGCGGAGTCCTCCGCCCGTGCGAGGGCATCGTAAGCAATGCGTCAGGGGGCGACCGTGCCGCCGGCGGGCACGGCTCAGTCCTCGTGCAGGTCGATCATGCCATATTCCCCGTCCTTGCGGCGGTGGACCAGGGTCAGCCGGTCGTTGCGGTGGCCGTTGTGGAAGATGATGAACGGGCGCTCGCTCATCTCCATGTCCATGATGGCTTCGTCAGGATAGAGGTTCTTGATCCGGTAGTTCTCCTCGTGGATGAGCACCGGCACAATGTCCTTCTCCTCCCCTTCGTAATCCGGCTCGTGGTAGACCTCCTCCGGCAGCGAGCGCATCTTCTTCTTGCGCGGGCGGTGCGAGTTCTGCAGCATGCGGGTCTTGTACTTCCGCATGCGCCGGGCGATCTTGGAGATGGTCTCGTCAATGGCCGAGTAGATGTCGTCGGTCTCGGTCTGTGCCTCGATGGTGATATGGTTGGCGCAGAAGAGGATGATTTCCGCGATCTGCCGGTTCTTCGCCACGTCCAGCAGCGCCTTGGCCTCGATGATCTTCGGGTAGTCGAGGTGCAGGCCCTCGATTTTCTTCTCGGCATAGTCGCGCATGGCTTCCGTGACGTCGACGTGGCGCCCGGTCACGGTGATCGGCAGATTTACGTTTCTTGTTTGCATGTGGTCTGTCTTTGTTTTTTGGGATGCGTCCCGGTTTCCGGCTCCCTGCCGTGACCGGTCCGCAATGTGGCTGGTTTGCTTGCTGCTTGGTTCCGGTTCGTGAGGTTCTGCGGTGGCTGGAAACCGGCCGTGGTTGACGGCAGGCCGCCGTGGTCAGAGTGAAAATCGCTCGCCGAGATACAACTCGCGGCTGGTGGGATCGTTGACAAGGAAATCACGGCTGCCATGGCGGATGACCTCGCCTTCAAAGATTAGATACGCACGATCCACGATCGCGAGCGTCTCGCGCACGTTGTGGTCGGTGATCAAAATGGCGAGACCGACCTCGCTGAGGCTCTGGATGATCTCCTGGATCTCGCTGACAGCGATGGGGTCGACGCCGCTGAACGGCTCGTCGAGCATCAGCAGCCTCGGCTCCGACACCAGCGATCGGGCGATGGTGAGGCGCCGTTTCTCGCCGCCGCTCAGGGTCAGCGCGATGTTGTCGGCGACGTGGTTGATGCCGAACCGCTTCATCAGGCCCTCACAGCGGTCCTGGCGCTCGCTGCGGCTGAGGTCCCGGGTCTCAAGGATCGCCATCAGGTTCTCGCGCACGGTCAGCTTGCGGAAGATCGATTCCTCCTGCGGCAGGTAGCCCATGCCGAGCCGGGCACGCCGATACATCGGCTCGCGGGTGGCGTCCTTGCCGTTGAACCAGACCCGGCCGCCGTTCGGGGGCACCAAGCCGACGATCATGTAGAAGGTGGTGGTCTTGCCGGCGCCGTTGGGTCCGAGCAACCCAACGATCTCACCCTCGCGCACCTCCACATCGACCCCGTTGACCACCGCGCGGCCGTCGTAGACCTTGACCAACTGCTCGGTCTGCAGCACCAGCGGCGGGCGCAGCTCCGCCTCATGGACATCGGTGGGGCCGGTGGCGGCTTGGGTTTCGGTGGTAACCATGGGTTCGGCCTCGGCTGCCTGTTCGCGCCGATCGATCGCCTCGGCCTCCTCCGGCTCCGGCCAGAGCCCGAGTTCAGGAGCCTCGACGGGCGTCGGCCGGTTGGCTTGCCTGCGGGTTCGCGTGTTTCTTGACATGGAATGAGTAAAAAGTCGTGCCGCCGGCGTCAACGCCAAAGTTGGGCGTGGCTGGCGGCTGGCGCCGGCCCTGCCCGATGGCGTTGACCACCGTTCGGCGGCAGCCCCTGACGGGTGCCGCACCCGCCGTCGCCCGGCTTGGCCGGCCGCTGTCGGCCGCTGCGCCTGGTCGCATCCGCCCCGGTGGCGCCGGCCAAGGCCGCGGTCGCCATCAATCCTCCGGCCCTGGCGGCGGCAGGATCACCCGGCCGGCATCCTCGTCGGCACCGCGCACCAACTCGGTGCGGGTGCCACCCTGGGTGCGCAGCCGGCCGTCCTCCGTGAGCACGATGACCGCCGACTGCTCGGTGGCGCGGATCAGATTGACGCCCCGCTGCACCTGCGGCCAGTCACGCAGGGTCATCTCACGGGTGCGACCGTCGAAGGTAGCGTGCCGGCAGATCGCCACCATCAGTTCACCTTCATCGCTCAGGCGATGGATGACGACCCGCCGACCGCGGGCGATGGCCAACCGGATGCCGCCGCCTTCGCCGTCCGCCTGCGGGGAACTGCCCCCGGCGACCGCCGAGTCCAGGTTGGTGGCGGCCGGGTCGTCGGTTTCAGCCGGCCGATTGTCCTCAAGGAACACCTCCAACTGATCGGCGGTGAGGTTGAAGCTGGGGTGAACCACCCGCACGTTGTCCGTGAAGGTCGCCTTGTTTTCGTCGGCGTCAAAGAACCCGCTGCCCTCGGCATTGACCCGCACGGTTTCACCGCGGGATCGCGGAGCAAACTCGGTGCCTCGCACCGGTTCCGGCTGCGGCCCGGGCCGTTGGGCCACCGGCAGACCTTGCGGCGCCGTGGCGGCGGCCTCGTCTTCCATGGCCTCGTCCGCGGCAGCGGCTTCCTCGTCATCCGGCTGATCCACGGGCACGGCCCGGGCAATGGGGATGTCGTCACTGTCCGCCTCGCTGTCTTGGGCCGGGGCCTCCGCGGCCAGAAGCGGAATCAACACCAGCCACCACAAGCGGCGGGCCGGCGTGCCCACGGCCGGGGACGACAATTGAACGGGCACCAATGGGAGCCCGCAGCCAGCCATCGCGGGCGCGGCTGGGTCGACTAGGGTGGAATGCTTCATGAGTCTTGTTCAGCGGTAGCAGCGCCATCGTCCGGCGCAAGCCCGGTGTCCGCCTCCGGAGCGGGGTCGGTCTGCCGGGCGCCCCCGGCAGCAGGTTCATTGTCACCAGCGTCGGCGCCAGACCCGGCCTCGGGCTCCAGATCGGCTTCCAGATCCGGTGTGGGCTCCGCCCCGGATTCACGAAACTGGTCGAGTGAGTGAATGACCATGGTGACGTTGCCCTCGAATCGACCGCGGCGGGTGTTGGTGTCGAACGCAAAGCGGTCGCCCTCCAAGTCAAAATCAGACCGACTGACCAGCGTCCGGTGGTCGCTGAGCAGAATGCCGGTGGGCAGGTGGAACTCGGCCTGCGGGGCGCTCAGGCGGGCGTCGGGCTCGCCGTCGCTGCCGTAGAACTGAATCGCCAACTCGACCAAATCGAGGTAGTCCTCCGAGCGGCGGGTGAGCGACTCGGCGGTGGTCATCGAGGTCATGCTCCCACGCTCCACCGCAGGGATCAAAATGCCGCGGCTGGTCTGGCCGATCCGCAGCAACCGGGCGAACCCGGCCAGCTTGTCGCCGGCGGTTTCCTCATCCGTAGCCGCACCAGAGCCGTTTGCATCGCGCCCCGATTTCTGCCGCCGCTGCGACTCCCCTGCCCCACGTGCGTCCCCATCCCCCGCATCGACATCGGCCCGGGCGACGGTCGCCAGCGACGGCCAGACCGGCGCGACGGAGTCACCCGCTGCGGTCCACGAAGCGACCACGGCCGCGGCGAGTCCGCATACCAGCCACGCCTCCCATCGCGACGCCGGCCACGGCAACCGCGCGGGCAGCTGGCGACGTGGCCTTGGTCGGACTCGGGTGGCAGCCATGAATTCGGGATCGGTCTGGTAACAAGGGTGCGAAATGATTGCCCCGCACGGCGGCCGCGGCCAACGGCGGATTCAGCCATGAACGGGAACCGGCACCTCGGCGGCGGCCGGTTCACTGACAGCCGCCACCGGCGCGGTGGCGGCCCGATGAACGGCGACAAGGCGCGCCAGCACCCCCCCGATCTGGTCGAGCGGGATCTGGTTGGGGCCGTCGGAAAGGGCTTCGGCGGGATGGATATGCGTCTCCATGAACACCCCGTCGCAGCCGGCGGCGACCGCCGCCCGCGCCAGCACCGGTGCCAGTTCGCCGTCGCCGCCGGTGGTGCCGTCGGCCCCGCCGGGCCGCTGCACCGAGTGGGTGGCGTCGAACACCACGCGGAACCCCATCTGGCGCATCCAGTAAAGCGAGCGCATGTCCGCAACCAGATTCTGGTAACCAAACGTGGTGCCCCGCTCGGTGAACAGGAAATTGGCGTTGCCGGCCGCCGTCAATTTGTCGGCGATGTGGCGCACGTCCCAAGGCGCAAGAAACTGTCCCTTCTTGACATTGACCGCACGCCCGGTCTCGGCCGCCGCCACGATCAGGTCGGTCTGGCGGCAGAGGAACGCGGGAATTTGCAGCAAGTCAACCCGCTCCGCCGCCCGCCGCGCCTCCTCCGGGGTGTGGACGTCGGTCGTGACCGGCACCTGGAACTCCTCGCCGATGGCACCAAGAATCCGGCAACCGGCCTCGACCCCGGGGCCGCGGAACGAACTCCGCGAGGTGCGGTTGGCCTTGTCGTAGGACGCCTTGAAGATCCAGCGCAGGCCCTGGGCCCGGCAGATTCCATCCAGCCGCCGGGCCATGTCCCAGACGAACGACTCCGATTCCAGCACGCACGGCCCGAGGATGAAAACCGGCTCGACGCCATCGAACGACAGGTTGCCGACGGTCACGGTTGCTGGGTTCTGCGCCTCTGGTTGCATCACAATGAAGCGGAAACGGGGCGCGCCCGGACAATCCAGGCGGCCAACCGGCCCGAACCACAATCTAGGTCATGACCAGCCCCGTGACAAACAGGTTCCGCCCGGCCACCAGGAGCCCCCACCCCGCTCCGACTCCCGACTCAGCCACCCCAGCCGGCAAACGCCAGCATGCGCCCGGTCTGGCCGCGCTCGCGCCGGTAGCTGTAGTAGCGGGCCGGATCGTCATGAGTGCAACGCCCGCAGTCGTGGATGCGCCCGGCCGGCACACCAAACTTGCGGCATTGGGCCACAATGCCGGCGGCGAAATCAACCTCGTAGTGCGGCGGCCGGATGCAGGGGCTGAGCTGCACCAGCAGTCGCGACGGCTCCGCGTCGGCCCCGGACACCCCGACCAACGCCGCGAGCATGGCCGGCACCACACCCAGCTCGGTGCCCTTGCGACCGGCGTGCGCCAGGCCAATGGCACCCGACCGGGGATCGATGGCAAACACCGCACAACAATCGGCGACGTAGATCCCCAAAGCCACGTCGCGCCGGCTGGTCACGAGCGCGTCCGCCTCCCCGAGCGGCACCGGTCCCGGATCGGTCCCCTCCCCGACCATCAACACCTCCGGGCCATGAACCTGGCGGCAGCGCGCCATGCGGTGGTGGTCCAGCCCGCACGCCGCCAGCGCGGCCGCGTGATGGCGATCGAGCCGCCGCAGCGCCGCCTCGCGATCGACGTCGACCGCCAGACCCGGCACCCGGGTGGTGAACCCGTGACGCAGCCCGGTGATCGCCGTGAGGGCGGGAAACCGATCGATCGATGGCGGCTCGGGCTCGGTGGACTCGGAGAGCGTGCTCATGGGCAGCCATTGTCGTCGCTATCAGGTCACAGACAAGCGGGGCCACCCGCCAAACCCGCCCCCCGAACACGCCCACCCGGCGGTCCGAACCCTCCCGGCTGGAATGTTCGGTGGCACACTTCCCTCCCGGCGGCGGACCAATCCCCAGCCGTGAGGAGCGTCACGCCCGCCCGCCCAAGGGCCGGTCGCCCATCTCCAGGGGCTGATATCCGACCCGGCAAGACCCCGGTTCCCGGTCACACCCTCAGCCCGCCCGAAATTTCTTGCCAAATGGCGGGAGTGGGGCGCAACATCCCCTGGGTGGACCCGGGCATCACCCCTGGGAATGACACGAACAGACCCTTGGGACCTTACCCTGACAAAGAAGATATGATGCAATTGTTTCTGGTGGGGGCGGGCGGAGCGGCAGGTTCCGTACTCCGGTATATGCTCTCGGGTTGGGTGCTTCACCACGCAGCAAACTTGCGATTCCCCCTGGCAACCTTCGCCGTCAACATGCTGGGGTGCCTCGTCGTCGGCGTCTTGGGCGGGCTTGCCGTCAAATATGACCTCCTTTCATCAAATACCCGCTTGTTCCTTTTCACAGGAGTCATTGGTGGGTTCACCACCTACTCCGCGTTCGGACTTGAAACCTTTCATCTGATGCGACGCGGCGAAATCCTGATCGCCGGATCTTACGTGGCCTCAAGTGTCGTCATTGGCCTCCTTGTATTGTGGTTTGGATTCAGTGTCATCGCTTTCCGCCGATGATCGGAACCAGCAGCCGCACGTTGACCAGAAACGAACTCCCACACGAAGCCGGAGCGAATCCCGAACGGACCATGCAACCGACGCAGGGCCATCCACCGATGCCATGCCCTGAGTCGGCATCAGGCCTTCAAGTCGTTGACGGTGAACCCAGTGAAATCGTCCACCCGCGGCAGGACGCCCTCCCCTGACCGGCCACCACCACCACGCGACACCCGCGGGCAGCCGGCCCGGGAAAAAGTCTTTGCACCCGGACCCAACATGGCTGAAGTGAACCGCTCCCTTTTCTATGAGCAAGCCAACCATACTGGTCACCGGCGGAGCCGGCGTGATGGGCTCCCGCCTGGTGCGTGGGCTGGTCGAGGGCGGCGACGCCAGCGCGACCGCCGCCACCGACGGAGACCCGGGACCGGTCCCAGCTGGCGCCGGCGGCTACAACGTGCGGGTGCTGACCCTGCCGGGTGACCCGTTCATCAGCCGCCTGGATGGGCTGGATGTGGATATCCGCTACGGCGACGTCAGCGACGCATCGACCCTTGAGGGCGTGTTTGACGGGGTCGACATCATCTACCACCTCGCCGCCATCCTGCTGTCGACGGATCCGGCCCGGTTCGAGCGCATCAACGTCGGCGGCACCCGCAACATGATCGAGGGCGGCATCCGCCACGGCTGCAAGCATTTCATCTTCGTGTCCTCGATCTCGGTCACCTATCCCTACACCACGCCTTACTCGATCTCGAAGTCCGACTGCGAACATCTGGTCAAGGGGCAGGACAAGATGGACTGGACCATCATCCGGCCGTGCCTGGCCTACAACGAGAACGGCGGCGAGGAATTCAAGATGTTCTGGGATTCCCTCACCAAGTTCCCGGTGGTGCCGTTCATCGGCCGCGGCGACGCGATCAAAAAGCCGGTGCATGTGGACGACCTGATGCAGGGATTCCTGGCCATCCCCGGAAACGAGGATGCCAGGGGCAAGACCTACGCCTTCTGCGGCGGCGAGGAGATCTCCATCCGCGACATGGCCAGGCTGATGCTCCGGCACGGCGGCGGCGACCGGCCGTTCATCCACCTGCCGGTATGGTTCTGCAAGGCGCTGGCATGGGCGATGCAGCGCACGATGAAGAAGCCCCCGCTGACCTGGAACGCCATCGCCGGCATCACCCAGGACGCCAACCCGAGCTGCGCCGAGGCCGAGGTCGACCTCCGCTATCGGCCGATGAGCTTCCGCGACGGCATGAATCTCTCGTATCCGATCAAGTCCTGAGCACCGGCCCCGCGGCCGCCGTCCCGCCAACGGTGCGACGCTCCACCCCGGGCCGGCGTAATGCCCATCGATGCAATCCAACCCGTCCAGCCCACAGCAAGGTGGTTCGAAACTGAACAAGACCGAAGCCCAATGGCGCGAGCAACTGACGCCGGAGCAATACCGCGTCACCCGCCAGGCCGGCACCGAACATCCCTACGGCACGGCCTACGAGGAGTTCAACGCGCACGGTGCCGGGAACTACCACTGCATCTGCTGCGGGGCGCGCCTGTTTTCCTCCAACGAGAAGTTCCACTCCGGCTGCGGCTGGCCATCATTCTACGATCCGGCCGAGGCGGAGAACATCGAGGAGCGGGTCGACAGCAGCCACGGCATGCGCCGGATCGAGGTCGTGTGCCGGGTGTGCGACGCCCACCTCGGCCACGTGTTCGAGGGCGAGGGTTACGACACGCCCACCGACCGCCGGTTCTGCATCAACGCCGCGGCGCTGGATTACCGGCCCGCGGAGGCCGGGTGATTGGTGACTGGTTGTTGGGGTGAGCGTGGGCAAGCGCCGCGGCACAGGTCAAACCCACATCAACAATCAAAGATCAACAATCAACGACCATCAACCGAATCCGTGAAATCTGTGGTCCAGATGTTCCTATCCAGGATCACCAATTCTCAACCAAGCCGACTCTGGAACCGGATTCGAAGGCCCGAGCCAACGTCGACGGGTTGCCCCGGGCAAGGAGGAACGGCATCCCTGCCGTTCGGCCACGCATACCACTGACTCCGCGGTCCACTCCCGCCGCGACCCTACGCGGCAAGGATGCCGCGGCTCCTTGGGCTCCGCCATGCGCCACGCGCACCACCAAGCGCGAAGCGCGCCTGGAGGGGGGAGATTCCTGTCCTCCCCGGCAATGGCTGGATCATGCGACCGCCATTGATACGGCGCGAAAGCTCCCCGGCAATGACCGTCGGATGATCCTGCCATTGCCATGCGGGCGGGACGCCCGCGCTCCCTTGCCCCACGCTCGAAGCACCCCGGGACTTCAGCCGCCCGCTCCGTCGCCCGCCCGCCGGCGACTGGCGATGGCGGATCTGATTTCGATCCGCTCGATCAGCTGCCCGGCTTCGTCAGGATCGAGCAAGTTCAGGCCCTGATTCATCGCCGCCAGGGCTTCCTGCCTGCGGCCCGATGCGGCCAGCACCTCGACCCGCAGCCAGCGGGCCTCGACGTCGCCCGGAGCGTTGCCGAGGTGCCGGTCGAGCAACTCCAGCGCCGCCGCGGGGCGACGCTCCTGCAGGAGCCGACGGGCGCCGCGCAGATCGGCGCTCTCGCTCCATTGCCGGCGCAGCTGCCCCCACAGGATGAAGCCGACCGGCAGCGGCAGCAGCAACAGCCACCAGGCGCTCATCCAGCCAAGCAAGACCCCGACTTGTGCCAAGACGTAGACCGCCAGTATCAACGCAAGCATCCACCAGCTGGTGGTGACGTCAGACAATGGCGTTGCCACAGGCGCCGCTTCACCAGGGTGGTCACCGGCGGACTCCAGCTGCGGTTGCATCTGTTCAATCCGGTGGAGCATGGCGCCAACCTTCCCGCTGTCGCCCCCGACCAGCCAGAATCCGATCACCGACCACGGCTCCGGCAGCGTGAGGGTGACCGCGGCGCGCGGCACCAGGAACCAGGCACCTAGCAATATCGAACCAAGCGCGCAGGCCCCTGCAAGCAGGAGCAAGGCGAAAGCGACCAGCCCGCGCACCGGTGAAGGCTCGACCGGCCATGTCATGAGCGAGGTGGCGAGCAGGCCGATCGACCAGCCGAACAACAGAAAGGCGGCGATGAGACTGGAGCCGCGCAGCCGGCGACGGCGGTCAATCTTCACGCACTCCAGCGGCAGTTCCATCACCTCGACAGAACCGGGGCTGCGATGGCGCACGGCCAGCACGGTGCCGTCCAGCCACAGCTCCACCCTGGTCAACCAGCCGAGGCCCGGCACCCGCAACCAGCGGGCGGCCGAAGCCTGGTCAGAGTCCTCCGTGCTGCCGCCGGCCATGGGTTCAGGTCATCGCACCGGCACCTCGGCTTCCTTCACCACGGCGCCACTGTCTTCGCTCATGATGAGGATGGAGAAGCGCTCCACCAGATCAAGATTGTCGGTGCTCAGGCTGCCGTAGTCGAACTTGCCGCGCAGGTCGGTGTAGCCGTCCTTGTAAAAGCCCTCGCTGCCGTCCTTGAAGCGGGCGTAGACCTTGACATACACCTTCGGCTGCGGACGCCCGTCGTTGGCGCCCACCACCTGCAGCTGGCCGTAGTCCTCGGACAGGATCACGCGCAGCGAATTGGCGTAGTAGGCGCTCGACCGCGTGCGTCCGGCACCGACCAGCTCGACCAGCACGTTGGCGTTTTGATAGGCCTCGGGCAGACGGAAGCGGTGCTCGCCGCGGTCGTCCGGCAGCGCCACGCGCGCGCTGCGGTTGGGTTTGATGACCGAGAACCGGCCGCCGCCCCCGGCGACGAACGGCTGGCTGCTGAACAGGAACTCAAGGTCCATCTCGTAGTAGTTGACCTCCACCTCGGCGAGGTTGGCGTAACGAACGATGACTTCGGAGCCCTCGATCTCGAACTCGAACGACGGGGTGCGCGCCGCCAGTTCCTCCTGCCGCCGGTCGCGGTCGTCCGGGTCGTCGGCCACCACCGCGGCACCGTCGATCTCACCGATCTGCGCCAACACCAGGGCGAAGCGGTCGCGCCAGCGCGCCACCGGGTGGGCGGCGTGGCGGTTGGCGATCTGCCGGGCCTTGTCGACGTCGCTTTCGTAGAACGCCAGATAACTGGCCATGTAATCATGCTGCAACCGCTCGGCCACCGCGTCGGGATCGACCCTGGCAAAATGCGCCATGGCCTCGCCGATCCGGTCCTGCAGCAGCAGGTAGTAACTGGCAGCCAGGTGATCCTCGGAATCCAGTTCCGGCTTCATTGCCAGCACGGTCATGGCCTCATGATACTGACCGTGAAACACGTCGTTGAGAATGCGCCGCTCGGTGCCAAGGCGATGGGCGCGGGCGTTGATCAGCGGGCTGTATTCAAGGTGCTGGTAGAGGCCGCGCTCGATCGGATCGATCTCCAGCAGCGGGCTCCGCAGCCACGGACCGAGGTTCTCCGCCAGTTCGTCCTGGTGCAGCAGGAACTGGCGGATGATGTCGGCCTGGTTGTGGTGCAATCCATAGCTCCACAGCACCGGCGCGTAGTGCTGGCGCAGGGCCAGCAGCTCCACCAGCCGGCGGTGGAACTCCTCGTCCTCGCGCGCACGCCAGGCGACGCGGGCGAGGTCGATCCGGCCGAGGTTGTTGTCGTTCAGATAGGCGATGACGTCATCGTTGTCGCCCCATTGCGACACGTAATCCCAGGAGCTGGTGTCGATCTCGCTGAGTTCGTCCACCACCTCGAAGGTGAAGGCTCCGGCCGCCGCCAGCCGGGCTCCGTCGTGGGTGACCTGCACGGGGTAGTGCGCGGTCTCGCCGATGGCCTCGGGGAAGTAGAAGAAATACTCCAGCCTGATGGTGGTGAACGGTTCCAACCGCACGTGGCGGCTGGCGGTCTCGCGGCTGCCGGCCACCGGCAGCGCGCCGCGCGGAATCTGGGTCAGGACCTCGACCCGGCGCACCGACGACCCAGGGTTGGTGACAACCACCTGGCAGCCGTAGACCCGGCCGGCCAGGAACTCGCCGGTGACGAACTTGTCGACCTGCTCGTTGTCGATCATCTGATACCGGTCGGCGGTGTCGAAGAAATCCTGGCTGACCAGCAACGCGGCGCCGGCGTCGTCGGCATCCTCCACCGGCAGCACTTCGCGGTGGAACAGGATCACCGGGCTGGCCGCGGTGATCTCGAGCGCGGCGCCATCCACCGCCACCTCGTGCTCGCCGGCGCGCTCCGGAAGTTCGAGCACGGCGAGGGCAAACATCATCTCGGTCAGGTTGCCGGTGGCCTGAGCGAGGTGGGCGGAGTGAAATCCACCCTCACCATCCCACATGGCGTAGTCGCGCCAGAACGCGTTCAACTCCACCAGGTCGGAGCCCTGCTCGTCGATCTCGAGCTTGTAATACTGGTTCTCGGCCCACTCCATGGTGTCGTCGGGCCGGCGGTAAAGCGCCTCGACCGCCTCCCGCCGACCTTCGTCGGCGCGGAAATAATGCGCCTTGTCCTCCTCACGGTCGGCCAGCGCGCGCCGGCGCAGGGCCGGCTCGGCCGCATCCATCGCGGCGGCCATTTCGGGCATGGCTGCTTCGCGCGCTTGATCCCTGGCAGGTTCCTGGGGCATCAGGGATTCGGCTTCGGCCCTGCGCACCGCGGCTCCCGCCATGGGCGGCGCCGGCGGCGGCACGGCGGCAAACGCGTCGTCCCTCATCCCATTGTCAAATTGATCGAGCATCCCCAGCCGCGCCAGTTGGTCGGCCTCGTCGCCGAACGCCATGGAGGCGCTGGCCAGCACGCTTTCAAACAGGGCGGTGTCGCGCTCGGGGTCGGGCGGCAGCAGCTGGAAGCCGTCGTCCACCGCACGGGACACCCGGTTCATGGCCTCGCCTCCAAGTCGGCGCGCCAGCAGGATGCGCTCGACAATGTTCAGCCGCCCGAAGGCGTAGGGCTCGAGGTAGCCCTCCAGGTCGTCGCCGAGCAGGTAGTGGTCGATGAAATCCTTGTGGCGTTTGTTGGCAAGATAGGGTTGCACGACCTCGGCGAAAAATTCGGGGTCGCGCCGCTGGAGGAAGAAGCTGAGTTCGTGGCAGGCGAACTCGGAGTATTTTTCCAGCTGTTCCGCGCGCTCCATCTCCGACCACCGCAGCAGGAAGCGGAAGTCCTCGAGATTCTCATCGTCACCGAGCGCCTGGAACAGGTTGTAGACTTTGGCCAGGCTGTCGAGCCGCTCGAAGCGGGCGCTGGCGACGTCCTCGATGCGCAGCGCATCGCCGGCGGCCAGCACGGTGACCTGGTCGCGCTCGGCAAACGACTGCTCCGGGTCCAGTCCGTTGACCAGCCGCAGTTCGCGCCGTTGCATTTCGGCCGGATCCATTGTCATCAGCCGGGTGACCATTTGCTCGGGATCAGTGGCCATCACCCGCACGTGCGGATGGTCCTCCAGCAGATCGGCCGGCACCCGCACCACGCCGTCGTCGTCGGGTTCGAGGTTCAGCAGCACCGGCGCCATGGCGGCGAGAAAGTCGAGGTTGACGTGCCCCGTGACCTCGTGCCCGGAAAACGGGGCGTCCGGCGCCGCGGGAGTCCGCCGCTGGGCCTCGCCGTCCATCTGCTCGCGATGCATCTCGCCGGCCTCGGCCACCTGCTCGCCGGTCTCGGTCTCGCGCACCGCCCACGGGTTGAGCAGCAGGCTGGCGCGAGGCAGCAGGTTGCCGGGCCGGGCGGTGCCGCTGCGACGGTCGAGGATGTAGCGATACTCGTCGCCGATGCTGCGGCCGCTGACGTAGCTGTTGTGCCAGCGTGAGGGCTGGACGGCGGCGGGCTCGGTCAGCGGGTAGGCGGACAACGCCTGATGCGGCTCGTGGTCAGGCACATAGCGCGCGCCGAACACGTGCACCCGGGTCAGCTCGCCGGCGTTGGCCAGGCGGATCTCGATCTGCCCGTCGCCGGACTCGATGGCGGTGATCTGCAGCGGCGCCAGCCTTGCCATCTGCAACTGCCGGTCGTCAGCCAGCAGGTAACCGTGGCGCACTTCGCCGCGATCGATTCTCAGGCGCACGGTCGCCCCCTCGGCGCGCAGGTGCAGATGGTAATCGCCGGGTTCGAGGCCGCTGATGACGTAAAAGCCGTCACGCAGCTCAACCTGCTCCAGCAGGTCCTGCCCAGGACGTTCGCCGGCCGACCGCAGGTCATACAGCGCCACTTCAGCCGCGGTCACCTCGCCGGCTTCACCGATGTAGGGCACGAGCACGTCCTCGCCGGCGACGGCGTGAATCACTGCCGGCCGGCGGGCACGATCGGAAGGCAGCAGCCACCGGGCGGGTTCCGCGCCGTCGGCTGCGGCCCCGATCCGGCTCACGTCGGCCAACTCGCCCAGGGTGACCCGGCCGTTGTCGTCGGTTTTCAGCACCACCTGGCGGGGTTGCTGGAAGTCGCGGTGATGCACCTCCACCCGCACGGCGTGGCCGGCCAGCGGTTCGCCGGCCTTGCCGCGCACCTCGATGCCGAACCCGGATGCGTCGCGGGCAAGGTGCAATGCGCGGGTCCGCGGGGTGCGGTCGATTTCATTGATGGCGATCTCCTGCCCCGCCGACACGTCCGCATGACCGCTGCCGGCCACCTTGCGCACCCGTGCGTCGACCAGCAGCGCCAGCGAAGCCAGCCGCTCGGGCACCAGGAACGAGTGCTCCAGCTCGCCGGCTTCGGACAATGTCAGGTTCTCGATGCGCTCGACCGATTCCACGCCGTCGTGATCGGTGGCCACCAGCGTCAGCGCGAGGTCCTCGAGCAGCGACAGCGCGACCGGTGTGCCGTTGACCGTCAGCGAGGGGCGGATCACCACGGTGGCGGTCTCACGGCGGATCAATTGTTCGCGCTCGACGTGGAAGCCGGCGTGCAATTGGTAGTCCTCGGCGGGATGCTCGAGCGTGTCGAGCGAGGCGAAGCCGTCGGCCTGCAGGATCAGCGGTTTGGGGCCTGGGTTGGTCGAGAACGGGATCAGCACCAGGCCTTCGTCGTCGGCCCCGAACTCGCGCCCTCCGATCCATGCGGTGGCCCCGGGCAGGTGCCGGCCTTCCTCGTCGATGATGCGCAACAGCACCCCGGCCGGGCCGGGCTCGGCGAGGTAGTCGAGCCGACCCTTGTGCACCAATGCCCGGCTGCTGCGGCCGTTGCCAATGAACTCGATCACCCAGACGCCGCGTTTGCCCTGCAGTTCGGGGAATTCAAACCGACGGTTCTCGCGAATGAAGGCCGATCCCTCCGGCGCCGGGTGCTGCCGCTCGAAGTTGGGCACCAGCCCGTCCAGATCGAGCGCGGTGGTGATGGGCTCGCCGGTCTCGCGGTAGTGGCCGGGCGTGTTGATCTCGTAGACCTTGACCGTCAGTGGGCCGGTGTTCTTGAGCCACAAGTCCAGATTCACCACCTCGTCCACCCCGAACCGGATGGCATTGGCAGGATCGAAATCGATGTCCACCCGGTCGCGCAGCTGCGAGGCGGCGGCGGCGCCCAGCGCCGAGAACCAGCGCTCGGGATCGCCCTCCCCGGCCAGCAGGCGCGCCTCGGCGATCGCGCGCCGCAGGTAGTCCTCGCGCAGGTAGGGCGCATAGGCCTCGCCGTCGGCGCCTTCACGAAGGAAGTGCAGCAGGTAGTCGCGCACCAGTTCCTCGTCGCCAGGGATAATCGGCAGGCCGATCGCCGCCGAGTGATCATGGCTGCCGAGCTGCACCACCGCGCCGC
The DNA here is from genome assembly GCA_007123195.1 of Verrucomicrobiales bacterium. Taxonomy (GTDB): domain Bacteria; phylum Verrucomicrobiota; class Verrucomicrobiia; order Verrucomicrobiales; family SKLO01; genus SKLO01. The sequence goes on from SKLO01000333.1 coordinate 20,298, forward strand.
GGCGGGCCGGGTCGGACAGATACTCGGGGCGCATGTAGACGACCGCGCGCGGCAGCCGCAGGTATTCAAGGAACAGCTCCTCGTCGCGCTCACCCAGCGCGCGCATGGCGTCGAGCTTCTGGTAGAGCACGTCGACCTTGACCGGATTCTGCTGCTGCTCCAACCCACTGACAAA
>SKLO01000662.1 GCA_007123195.1 Verrucomicrobiales bacterium
CCGCCGACTGGCGCCCGCCCGACCCGCCCCCACCGCCCTGGCAACAGCAGGACGACCGCTGCTACGGAGGCACCCGCCTGTCCTGCTGGCGCGCGGCGTCAACCGGCGCACCCTGACCACCGCCGGATGCCCATACAAAGTGTCAGATAAATAGTCGTAATTTTACTTTCATGGGCGCTGACGCCAGGCTGAAGCCACAGCGCCAGCCACCAGCGACCTGCCCGCCCAAGCCTCCCCGAACGTTGGACCCCGCTGCGCGCATCCCTCAGTCATCGGCCACCCGCTTGCCATCCCTGCCCGCCCGCGCACTGTAACCAGCCGCACCACCACCCCGATGACCGCCAACCCAGCCGCCAACACCACCCCCACCCTGCGCCCGCCACCGCGCCGCATCGCCGTCACCGGCGCCGGCGGCCGCCTCGGCGCTGCCCTGATCCGACTCTGGTCCCGGTCGCCCGCCCAAGCCGACAGCCCTGACCCCGCCCCCGTGGTCATTCCGCTCGACCGCGCCACCCTGCCGCTCGACCAACCCGACCAACTCGAAGCCCTGCTCGAACCCCTCGACTTCGACGCCCTGGTCCATTGCGCCGCCATGACCCAGGTCGACCAATGCGAGCAACAACCCGACCTTACCCACCGGATCAATGCCCTCGCCCCGACCGCTCTCGCCGCCGCCTGCGCCCGCCGCGGCGCCCGCCTGCTGCACGTCAGCACCGACTACGTGTTCGCCGGCGACCAACCCGGCGCGCGGCGCGAAACCGATCCCTGCCACCCACTCAGCGTCTACGGCCGGGCCAAGCTCAACGCCGAGCGGGCGGTGCTTGACCTCCACCCCGACGCCATCGTCGCCCGCGTCTCCTGGGTGTTCGGCCCCGACAAACCGAGCTTCATCGACCAGCTGCTCCAGCGCGCCCTCGACCAACCCGAGGTCGCCGCCATCACCGGCAAATGGTCCGCCCCCAGCTACACCGACGACCTCGCCGGCTGGTTCGCCACCCTCCTCCGCCACCCCGGCGCCGCCGGCCTGCTGCACACCTGCAACCGCGGCGAATGCACCTGGCAGGAACTCGGCCAGTTCGCCCTCGACACCGCCCGCGATCTGGGCGCCCCCCTGCGCGCCCACCGCGTCGACCCCCTCACCCTCGCCGACTTCCCCTCGTTCAAGGCCGCCCGCCCCATCCACACCGCACTTGCCACCGACCGCCTCGCCGCCCTGCTCGGCCACGACATCCCCGACTGGCGCGACGCCGTGCGCCGCTACCTCGAGGCCCTGCGCGACGCCGGCACTTCTTTTCTTTTCACCGGCAGCCGCATCGTTTAGGAATGCCCCGGTCCAACCAATCTGAGCACGGATCGCCTCACCCGCACCACCGGCAGACCACCATCGCCACCGGGCCGAAACCTCAGCACCGCCGTCCATGTCCAACCCCAGCACCCCGCATTCCCCGCCGTCAGGCTTGTCCGACGCCGACCTGGCTGAAGCCGAAGCCGAGGAAATCGCCCACCGTGCCGCCAGCGCCTACTGGCGCAAGAATCTCCAGGCCGTGGCCATCCTGCTGACGATCTGGGCAGCCGTGTCCTTCGGCTGCGGGATTCTTCTGGCCGATTGGCTGAATCAATTCCGCCTGCCCGGCACCCATTTTCCCCTCGGCTTCTGGTTCGCCCAGCAGGGTTCCATGTATGTCTTCGTGGTGCTGATCCTGATCTACGTGCGCTGGATGTCCCATCTGGACCGGAATTATCACCCGAGGGAAGTCCTCAAGTCCGCCCTCGAGGAGGCCGAACCATCCACCACGCCCCCCACGGGCGACGACGCCAATCCGGCCGCCAACATCTGATTCCACCACCCCGCCGCCCCGACCACTGGGAAGCCTTCGCGCCGCTCCAACCCCTTTGCCTGTTACATGAACGAAATCCAAGTCTGGACCCTCGCGATCGTCTTCTGCACGTTCCTGCTCTACATCGGCATCGCCATCTGGTCGCGCGCATCGACCACCGGTGAGTTCTACATCGCCGGCAAGGGCGTGCCCGCCATTTCCAACGGCATGGCCACCGCCGCCGACTGGATGTCCGCCGCCTCGTTCATCTCCATGGCCGGCCTCATCGCTTTCTCCGGCCGCGACGGCGCACGCTACCTGATGGGCTGGACCGGCGGCTACGTGCTGCTCGCCCTGCTGCTCGCGCCCTACCTGCGGCGCTTCGGCAAGTTCACCGTGCCCGACTTTGTCGGCGACCGCTACTACTCCACCACCGCCCGCCTGGTCGCCGTGCTCTGTGCCCTGTTCATCTCCTTCACGTATGTCGTGGGACAGATGGGCGGGGTCGGCATCGTGTTCGCCCGCTTCCTCGAAATCGAACCTTGGCAGGGCGTGGTGGTCGGCATGTTCATCGTCTTCTTCTACGCCGTGCTCGGCGGCATGAAGGGCATCACCTACACCCAGGTGGCCCAGTATTGCGTCCTCATTTTTGCCTTCATGGTGCCGGCCATCTTCATCTCGATCCAGTTCACCGGCATCCCCTTCCCCCAACTCGGCTTCGGCGCCGCCCTGACCGGCACCGAATTGGGCCTGCTCGAAAAACTCGACGGCCTGTCCGAGGAACTCGGCTTCACCCGCTACACCGACGGCTCGCTCGGCACCGTCGATATGGTCTGCATCACCGCCGCCCTGATGCTCGGCACCGCCGGCCTGCCCCACGTCATCGTCCGCTTCTACACCGTCAAGAAGGTCAGCGACGCCCGCCTGTCCGCCTTCTACGCCCTGCTGTTCATCGCCATCCTCTACACCACCGCGCCCGCCGTCGCCGCCTTCGCCCGGACCAACCTGCTGGACCAAACCCGCGACCTCGCCCCCGAACAGGCACCTGACTGGTTCAAGACCTGGGAAGGCATCAAACTCATCCAGTGGGAAGACAAGAACGAAGATGGCCTGATCCAATACACCGGTCCGCACGCCGCCGAACTCGGCCTGCCGGAGAACGAACTCACGGTCAGCCCGGACATCATGGTGCTGGCCAATCCCGAAATCGCCGGTCTGCCGGACTGGGTGGTCGGTCTGGTCGCCGCCGGGGCTCTCGCCGCCGCCCTGTCCACTGCCGCAGGGCTCCTGCTGGTCATCTCCACCGCCTTCGCCCATGACCTGGTCAAAAAAGTCTTTGTCCCCGATCTCACCGAAAAAACCGAGCTGTTCCTGGCACGGATAGGGGCCGGAGCAGCGGTCATTGTCGCCGGCTGGATCAGCCTCGATCCGCCCGGCTTCGTCGGTGAAGTCGTCGCCTTCGCCTTCGGCCTCGCGGCGGCGTCGTTTTTCCCGGTCATCCTGCTCGGCATCTTCTGGAAACGCATGAACCGCGAGGGCGCCATCGCCGGCATGATCACCGGCATCCTGTTCACCGGCACCTACATCATCTACTTCAAGATCATCGCCCCCGAACTCAACACCACGGAAAACTGGTGGTTCGGCATCTCCCCAGAGGGCATCGGCACCATCGGCATGCTGGTCAATTTCACCTTTGCCATCCTGGTGTCCCTGATCACGCCGCCGCCGCCCAAACACATCCTCAAACTCGTCGATCGCGTCCGGCTGCCGCAAACCCACGGCGGCTGAACCCGACCCACCACCATCATGCAACCACCCGGCACCACCACCCCCGCGCCCAAGGCAGACCCCGTCCCGGGCGCTTTCCACCCCGCACGCCTGGTCCCCGCACTGCTGCTCAGCCTGATTTGGTCGATCGCCGCCGGCCCCGGCGCCGCCGTCACCCGCGCCGATGAACCCGCCGAGGCGGAATCAAGCCAAACCGACACCGCAACCGAAGCCCAGCCCGACCTGGAGGCGCTTGACGCCCTGCGCCAATCCGCCGCCGACGGGCCGCCCGAGGCCAAGTTCGAGCTGGCCGCCCTGCTGCTGCAAATCGGCGGCGACGAGTTCGAAGCCGAGGCGGTCGCGCTGCTGACCGAGGCCGCCGCCGGATTCCACCTCGACAGCATCTTCATGCTTGGCATCTGCCACAGCGACGGCCTCGGCGTCGAGGCCGACGACCAACAAGCCGTCGCCCACTACCGCCGCGCCGCCGACCTCGGCCACGACGGCGCCCAATTGATGCTTGGCATCGCCCTGCAGGAAGGCCGCGGCATCGACGAGAACCCCGCTGAAGCCATTCCCTGGCTCCAGCGCAGCGGCAATCAGGGCAACGCCTTCGCCATGCTGCGCCTCAGCGAAGCCTACTTCGAGGGCCTCGGCGTCGAGGCCAACGAGGCCGTCGGCTTCGAGATGGCGATGCGCGCCACCCGCACCGAACACCCCGCCGCCCTGATGTATGCCTCCCAGCTGTGGATCACCGGCAAGGGCACCGAGCCCGACATCGGCCGCGCCATCCGCCTGCTCGAGCGCGCCGGCGACGCCCCCTGGGCCAAGAACAACCTCGCCTGGTTGCTGGCCACCGGGCCCGACCCCGAACACCACGACGGCGACCACGCCGCCCGCCTCGCCCGCGAGGCGCTCGATGAACTGACCGTCGAGTTCGTCTGGGCCGTCACCGACACCCTCGCCGCCTCCGAGGCCAGGCGCGGCCGCTTCGATCAGGCCGTCACCGCCCAGCAACAAGCCATCGAGCAATATCAGCAATGGCGCGAGCAACAGGATGAGCAAACCCTCGAGGCCCTCGCCGAGGAACTGGGCGAATCCAAGCTGCCCGAACTCGAGCACCGCCTTGCCATCTACCAGGACCGCCAGGCCGTGCGCGAGGACCCGGAAACCGGCGACTCGCACCCCGACGACGTGCGCGACACCCCCGCCCGTCCACGCGATCGCCGCCACGACCGCGAACGCCCGCGCCCGCAACAACCAGCCCCCGACACCCCGGCCGAAACCGAACCTGCCGACGAACCCGCGGCCCGGCCGGAGATGCAGCCCGAAGCCGAACGTCCCGGAGCTGACCGTGACGCCGACACCCCCGACTCTGACAGCGACACCGCACCCAGTCCCAGCCCTGATCCCGGTCCCGTGCCCGACAAGCTGCGCAACTTCCCCAAGGGTCCCCCCTCGGACGACGAGCCCGCCCCCGGCGGCCGCATCCTGATCTGACCCGGCCACCCGGGCTTCCGCCTTTCAGTTTCCGAAAGGGGATGGCAACCGCTGTTGAGGCCCCCGCCCTGCACGGGGTTTGGCCCTGGAGCGAAGTTGCAAGCCGCCGCAGGCGGCTTGCCTTGGACCGCGGCAGCCTGCTTGTCAGCCGCAGCGCTTCGGCGAAGGAGGGCTGCCGCTTTCCGGGGAGCAGCATGCTGCGACCCACCTCGCCCGCCAACGAACCCGATTCACCCAAACAACCCTGCCTACCCCAACCCGCCCGCCCGCGCGGCGGTCCTGCCCCGCGCTACCGGACCACGGTCATCCCCAAGCCCGCCGCCAGCAGGCCGGCTTCGAAAAGCGGCGGCAGGGCTTGGGTCAGGGGGTCAGGCGACCCTTGGGTCAGATGCCGGCAGGCAGTGTGAGGTAGACATTCCTGTCTGCCCTGCCCATGGCCGGTCACCAGCAAAGCCATCCGCCACAAGAGCCAGGGGCCAGGAGCCGGGGTTGGATGCCGGAGGCATCGCAGCCGGTAGCCGGTGGTTGAGCGCAGCGACACCACCGGATTCCCCCCGCCCGCCCCTCATTGCACCCCGGCAGGGGCGCCACCCTGTGGTTGCCTTTGGTAGCCGCCAACTTGGTCACCGGACCCGCCCCCAATCGTCGGCGGACTGCGCTGATGGCATCCCCCCGGGATGCAATTTTTGGGGGAACGGCACCGGTGGTGTCGCCCGCGGAGCGGGTTCAATCTCCCATCCACTTTCAGGTCAGGCGTTTCCCTTTGCCCCGTCCCTGAATCCCGGTTAGGTTGATAGCGGCCGTCCCCCGGGAAGATGGTCGCTGTGCCCGCGGTTGCGGCCGTGGGTGGCAGAGGAAAGTCCGGACACCACAAGGCAGCATGCCCCGTGAAAACGGGGGCAGCCGGGGCGCGAGCCGCGGCCGACGGAAAGTGTCGCAGAAAACAAACCGCCCTCCGCTTGCCGGGGGGTAAGGGTGAAAAGGTGGGGTAAGAGCCCACCGCTCCAAGAGCGATCGAGGAGGCATGACAAACCCCGTGCGGTGCAAGACAGAGCAGGGGAAACGGGTCGCCTGCCCGGCGCCGGCCACGGTCGGCATGACCCCGGGTTGAGTCGCACCGGTCCCGCGGGACCGGTCCCGGATCGCTGGTCGATCCGGGAAGATGAATGACCATCCGCCTGCCGGCAACGGCGGGCGCACAGAATCCGGCTTACAAGGGGGACGGCCACCAGACCCGGGGTCCAACCGCCCGCCACCGTTCCATCGCGCGCCGACGCATCCGACCACCACCTGCCACCACCCCAAGTCCAAGTCGCTAGCCATACAATGTGTCGCATACAAAGTGTCAGACACTTTGTATGAGATTGTGCTTGCGGGGGTTGGTGGGGGTGGTAGCATGGGGGCATGAGACGTTGCAGATGGCTGGCGTGGCCGGCGAGCAGGGAGGGTTCAGCGGACAAACCGGCCGTTTACCATTGCATCAGCCGGGTGGTGGAGCGGCGCTTTGCGTTCGGGGAGG
>SKLO01000336.1 GCA_007123195.1 Verrucomicrobiales bacterium
CGGTCGGCCGGCACGGCCGCACGGAACAGCTCGGCGACCGCCTGCTTGCGCGGGTGCATGAGGTGACCGGAAAATGAAACGTGGGCTCCGAGGTCCAGCAATCCGGGCAACAGCTCCGCCGGACCAGCGAACGAGTGCAGCAGGAATCCGCGCGGCAGCCCGGGCAGGTGGCGCAGCAGGTCGATCAGGTGACCCCAGGCCCGGAGGCAGTGGACCGTGACCGGCAGGTCGCGCTCGACCGCCAGACGCCATTGCCAGGCGAACGCCCGCTTCTGGGCCGGCAGGTCCGGCTGGCGGATCCACTTGTCGAGACCAATCTCGCCGATGCCCACGGCGGGTGCGCGATCCAGTTGGCGTTGCAGCCGGTCCTGCCAATCCGCTGGGGCGGTGCGCACCTGCCAGGGGTGCAGGCCGTAGCTGGCGAACACGGCTTGCGGGTGCCGTCGCTGCAGTTGGGCCACGGCCGGCCAATCATCCGGTGAGGTGCCGTTGACCACCGCTGCCCGCACTCCGGCGGCGCGCCACTGCGCCCACCAGCGATCGCGGTCGGCGGCGATGCGTGGGTCGTGGAGGTGATTGTGGCTGTCAATCCAGACGCTCATCCTCGTTCGTGTACGATTCGCCGCGGGGTTCAGCCGGTGGCGTCAGTCGCGGCCGGCCCGGGCGTGCGGGTCATGGCACGTTAGCACAAGGGGCAGTCGGTCCAAGGCCGCCACCGCGCCACCGTGATTTCCGACTGGCGAGCGACAGGCCGGCGGCGTAGGTAGGGGGGGCAATGGCAGGACTGAGCAAAGCAGGACCGGTTCGGCGGACGGCGCGCGGGTTGCTCCGGCTGGCGCGCCAGTCCCGCCTCGATCCGTTGCCGCTGCGGCATTCCCTGCGGGGCTACCGGGTGCGCGACCTCGGTGGCGACGGTCGGGCGGCCCTCAACGTGGCGTTGCTGGCGTTTCCCCAGGGCATGGCATATTCCGTCATCGCCGGACTGCCGATTGTCTATGGAATCACCTGCTCGGCGTTCGCTGCGATGCTGGCGCCGTGGTTCGCCTCCTCGCGCCACACGGTGCTGGGGCCGACCAACGCCACCGCCTTCATGGTGTTCAGCTTCTTCGCCGCCTATCCGGCGCTCGACAAGTTGTCGCTGATGCCGCTGGTGGTTCTGCTGACCGGAGTGATGCTGGTGGCCGGTGCCTTCCTGAGGGTCGCCGACCTGGTGCAATACATCAGCCGCAGCGTGATTATCGGTTACCTGGCCGGCGCGGCGGTGCTGATCATTGCCAACCAACTGGCGCCCCTGCTCGGAGTCGAAGTGGCCACCGCCGACGGCGAGGCGGTATCGGCGACATTTTTCACCATCCTGGCTGACCTGTTTCGGCATCTGGGCACCATCGACCTGGCGTCGGTGGTGCTGGCACTGGTGACTGGCGTGCTCTACTGGGGATTGCGCCGGCGCTTCGCCCGCCTGCCTGTGTTCGCCATCGTGCTGGTGTTTCTGACCATGGCCTGCGCACTGCTGAACCGGCTGTTCGGGCTCGAGTGGGACAACTTTGCCGACCAGTCCTTTGACTGGCGCAGCCTGCTGCCGCCGGCGCCGAATCTGGGTGAACCCCGGGTGTTGGAGAAACTTTCGCAGATCTTCGGCCTGTCTTTGGCCATCGCCTTTCTCGCCTCATTGGAGAACTCGGTCATGGCCAAAACCCTGGCCAGCCGCAGCGGCGACCGCAGCGATGCCAACCAGGACATGCTGGCGCTGGGCGTGGTCAACACCGCCGGCAGCTGGCTGAGCGGGATGCCGGCGTCCGGTTCGCTGACGCGTTCGATGCTCAACTTCGCTTCGGGAGCGGTGTCGCCGCTGGCCAGCCTGATCAGCGGGTTGTTGTGCCTGGTGGGGGCGCTGACGCTGGGTCCCTACGTGGGTCTGGTGCCGAGGCCGGTGCTGGCCACCCTGGTGGTGGCGGTGGCTCTGGGCCTGGTCCAGCGGCGCCAGATCCGCATCTGCCTGTTCGCCACCAAGTCCGATGCCACCGTGTTGATCACCACCTTCTGTGCCACCCTGCTGATGCCGCTGCACGTGGCCATCTTCGTCGGGGTAGGGGTCTCGATCGCGCTCTACCTGCGCCAGGCCAGCCGGCCGCACCTGGTGGAATACGAGTTCAACGAGGAGGGCAACCTGGCCGAGGCCGAGCGCGGTGCGGGTCGGCAGAATCCATCGATCTCGATCGTGCACGTCGAGGGCGCCTTGTTCTTCGGCGCCGCCGACCTGTTCCGCACCCAGATCCAGCGGATCTGCACCGATCCCAACCTGCGCATCATCATCCTGAGGCTGAAGAACGCCCACCACCTCGACGCCACCAGCGTGATGGCGCTCGAGGAGTTGATCGGCGTGATGCGCGCCAACGGTCGTGACATCATCATCAGCGGCGCCATGAAGGAGGTTTACCGAGTGTTGAAGAACTCGCGGTTGGTGCAGTTCATCGGTCGCGAGAACATCTTTCCCGGGTCGACCCGCAACCCGAACCTGTCGACCCGCAATGCGCTCAAGCGCGCGGTCGAGATCCTCGGCGGCCAGAAGGCCGACATCCATATTTATTTCGACCCCGGCAAACAGAAGCAAGGCCGCAAAGAGTGAGCGGGAGAGGCCGTGAAGGAAGCAGGCGCAGGGAACGAGCGTCCCGCACCCCGGTCGAATTGAGGACAATTCAAGCTACGGTCGCTGCGCCCGCGAGGACCGGGTGAGGCGGTGCCCCGAGGAGCGACGGGGTGGATGGATGAAGCTGTCCATCGGCGGTAGCCCGTAGGTTGAATTGGCGCAATTCGACCTCCTGTGCGTGGTGCGCACGGGCCGATACCGGGACCACGCACTGGTTTCATTCGCAGGCGGCGAAAGCAGCCCTGCGGGGGTGCCGCCCTCTCAGACGTGCTCGTATTCGTCCGGCTCGGACACCGTGGTGGTGACGCTGGCCAGCGGGGCCGAGGCGTCGCGGATGCCGCGCAACCGGCGCTCGCTGCCGCGGCGGCTGCCGGGGCGGTTCAAGGCCTTGGCCACGTAGTCGATCACGGCTGGCATGGCCACGGCCACTCCAGCGATCAACAAACCGGCGGCGGCGGCGTTGCCGGCCCGGGCGCTGAGGGTGCGGCCGAGCAGCAGTCCGGCGGCACAACCGGCGGCAGCCGGGGCGATGGTGATGGCGCAGGCAGTGGAGCGGCTGGTCTTCGGGTCGGACGGCGTCATGGCTGTTCATGTTACGACCGAAACCGGATTCCGCCAACTGCCAATGCCGCCCACCGGACCTGCGGAAGCTCCGGCATCGAACCCCGATGGTGCCGGGGCTCCGTGCCAGCGGCTTTGGTGGCCGGCAAAAAAGCACCCCGGCCGGGGCTTGCCAAACCACGTTGCAGGCGCTTCCGGTGGGGCTGCCGTTTTCACGCGGAGATCCTTGCCCCGCGGGACCGGAGGCATTTTCCAAAGAGGGCAGGGTGCCCGCATCCGTCCGGCGCCTCCAACCCGGCCCGGTCGGCCTTCAATCTCATGAGTCCAGAACCATCACCAGTCGAACCCACGCAACCGGATCCCGGGTCTGCCGCCGCGCCGCCGCCGATGTTCGCGCTGATCCTGGCCGGCGGCAGCGGCCAGCGGTTCTGGCCGTTGAGCCGCAACCAGCGGCCGAAGCAGCTGATCCCGCTGCTACCCGGCGGACCATTGCTGCGACAGACCGTCGACCGGCTGCGGGGACTGGTGGCACCCGAGCGCATCCTGGTGCTGACCAATGCCGACCAGGTCGAGCCGGTGCGGCAGCTGCTGCCTGAGTTGCCGGTCGATCATGTGCTGGCCGAGCCAGCGCGCCGCGACACCGGCGCGGCGGTGGCGCTTGGAGCCGCCTGGGTGGCGGCGCTGGCGCCGGACGCGGTGATGCTGACTTTGCCGGCCGACCACCACATCCCCGACAGCGCCGCCTTTCAGCGGGTGATTCGCTCCGCCGCGGCCGCAGCCGGCCGGCACGGCGACCTGGTGACCTTGGGGGTGGAACCGGACTGGGCTTGTCCCGGCTACGGTTACATCGAGCGCGGCGAGGCCATCGACGACGACGACGGGGACGAGACCGATGGTCCGGCGGTCTACCGGGTCGCGGGTTTCCGCGAGAAGCCCGATCGTCAACTGGCGGAGTGGTTTGTCGAGCAGGGCCGGTTTGTGTGGAACGCCGGCATCTTCATCTGGACGGTGGCGGCGGTGCGTCGCGAACTGGCCGCCCACTCGCCGGTGCTGGCGGGGTTCATTGACAGGCTGTTGGCGGGTGGGCGACTGCCGTTCACCGCGGAGGCCGTCCGCGCCGCCGGTTTCGAGGACCTGCAGCCGTTGTCGATCGACTACGCGCTGATGGAGAAATCAAGCCGGGTGCTGAACCTGGCGGCGGCGTTTGAATGGGATGACGTGGGGTCATGGCTGAGTGCCGCCCGGCACCTGCCCGAGGATCCGGCGGGAAACCGCAGCAACGCCCGCATCTTCACGCTTGACGCCGATTCAAACGTGGTGTTCTCGGATGCCGAACAGCAAGTGGCGTTGCTTGGAGTCCGCGACCTGATCGTGGTCCAGACCCGCGACGCCTTGTTGGTAGCCAGCCAGTCGCGGGCGGAGGAGATCAAGCACCTGGTCGGCAAACTCCCGCCCGAACTCCGTTGAATTTGACCCACATCACGTTTGCCATTCCCATCGCAGTCTGAATGAAGTGTTTGTCCCATCCACGCACCACCACCATGAAAAGGGCCCTCGGTGTTGACTACGGCGACGTGCGCATTGGCCTGGCCCTGAGCGACGGCCTGCGCATGCTGGCGAGCCCGCTTGAAACCATCGACCGCAGTCGGGTGGCGGAACCGTGCCAGCGCATCGCCGCCTTGGTGGAGGAGCATGAGGTCGACACCGTGGTGGTTGGCATGCCCTTGCACATGGACGGGGGCGCCGGCAAGGCGGCCGGCAAGGTCGGCCGGTTCATTGGCCTGCTGCGCCCGGTACTGCCGACGGGGGTGCAACTGGTGGAAGTGGACGAGCGCCTGAGCACCAGCGACGCCACCGAAAAATTGCTCGGCGGCAGGCGCCGGCGCGAGTTCAACCGCAGCCAGATCGACCAGGCGGCGGCCGCGGTGATCCTGCAGGATTATCTGGACCAACACCAGCAACCGCTGTTGCTGCCTACCGACGACGAGGACCGGGACGACGGCGGCCCGTGGAACAGCGGCGCGGAGTGGGATGGTGAGGAAGAGCAAGGGCAGTGGGATGACGAGGACGAAGACGAGGACGAGATCGGGGCCGGGGATGGCGAGGATGAGGACGAGTGGTCCGAGGAACAGCCCGTCGTCGACCCCGATGCGGACGAAGACGACGACGATGAAGACGGGGACCCTGCTCCGCCGGAGGGTGATTGGGACGACGACAAGGACGATCTGGGCGCGCTGGTCGATGACGACGAGGACGAGTGGTCCGATGACGACGAGGACGAGGATGATTGGGACGACGACGAGGACGACGAAGACGAGGATGACTGGGAGGACGACGAGGACGACGAGGATGAGGATGAGGATGACGAGGATGATTGGGACGACGATGAGGATGAGGATGACGACGAAGACGAGCGTGAAGACAGTCGCTGGGGTCGGGTTTGGGACGGCTTCAGCGATGACGACTGACCGGGGCGGCGTTGCCATGGCGGCCCGCAGCGCGACGGCGACCCGGCTGAACGCATGAGCGGGAGCCGATGGCGGCTGCGGCTGGCCTACGACGGCGGTCCGTTTGCCGGCTGGCAAAGTCAGGCAGGGGGCCGCGCCGTGCAGGACATGGTCGAGGCGGCGCTGGCGGACCTGTGCGGCACCCGGGTGCGGGTGCAGGGTGCCGGCCGCACGGATGCCGGCGTCCATGCCCTCGGGCAGGTGGCCCACTTTGACGCGCCCGGATCGATGGCGGCCCTGCAACCGCAGCGGTGGCGGGACGCCCTCAACGTCCGGCTGCCGGCCACCATCCGGGTGCTCGATGCCTGTCCGGTCGCGGCGGAATTCCACGCCCGGTTCAGCGCCTGCGGCAAGCACTACCGCTACCGGATCGGCTTTGGGCCGGTGCTGCCGCCGTTCGAACCCGGGCATTGCTGGCACCGGCGCTACCCCCTGGACGCCTCACATTTGCGCTGGCTGGCTTCGTGGCTGCACGGACGCCACGACTTCCGGCGGCTGGCGGCCAACCGCAGGCGGGGCTCGGAACCGGCTTCCACCGTGCGCAGCCTGTGGCGGCTGCAGGTGCGCGAGCCGGCGGACGGGGTCATGGAATTCCACATCGAGGGCAACGGCTTTCTCTACCGCATGGTGCGCATGATCGTCGGCAGCCTGGTGGCGGTGGTCGAGGGGCGGCGCGACGAGGGCTGGTTGATCGACCTGCTGCGCCGGCCCGATGCCCCTGACAAATCCCCGCACTGCGCGCCGGCGGCGGGGTTGTGCCTGATGCAGGTTCACTACCCCCAGTGACAACCGGCCGCGGGCGCGCCCGCGGCACCCACACGGACCCGCTGCTCCCGCGCCCGCCACCGCTGGCGGCCGGCGCGGCCGAGGGGCCGGGCAGGC
>SKLO01000381.1 GCA_007123195.1 Verrucomicrobiales bacterium
CAGCCACGGGCTCATTGTTGGCGTCGGGCTCGCCAACTCCCGGGGCGATCCGTTGCCTTCGCGACGCCAGCGGTCGTCCCAGCCAGGGCCCGGCGGCCGCCAGCAGCAGCAGGCCGGCCACATTGATCCAGCCGGCACGCCAGATGTAGACCCGGGCGGCGTGATGGGTGGCCGGCGGCCGCCCCTCCTCCAACCGCTCCTGAACCCGCTCGTAGGACCGTTCCGACCAACCCATGTCCAGCAGCGCCCAGACTGCCAGCCCGGCCGCCGCCAGGGTGACCAGCCACCAGCACCACAGCCAGCGCGGCGGACGACGGCACAGATCAGTGAAACCGCGCCGGGCTGAGGCATCGGCAACCGGATTCGATGGCGGACGTGAGGATGAATTCAAGGGCAGACGGACCAATGGGCCTCCGCCACCTAAGCCATGGATGCCGGTGTTGTCCACGGCCGCCCGCTGAATTGCAGGCAAGTTGTTCCTTGCCCCGCCACCGGGCCGGGCCAAGCTGCGGATGAGGGCTCCCCCTGCCATGCCGCGACCATCCGATGAATCCACATCCCCGGCCGACACGGATCCGGATCGATGGTCCGCCAAGGCGCTGGCGTCGGCCCTGCGGCGGCACTTTGGCCACCGCCGGTTCCGCCCCGGCCAGGAGCAGGTGATCCGCACCCTGCTGGCAGGCCGGCCGGCGCTGGCCGTGTTCCCCACCGGCGGCGGCAAGTCAGCCTGCTATCAGCTGCCGGCGCTGCTGCTTCCAGGCAGCACCCTGGTGGTGTCGCCCCTGATTGCCCTCATGCGCGACCAGGTCGAAGCCCTGCGCGCACGCGGACTGGCGGCGGCACGACTCGACTCCACCCTGCCCCCCGACGAAGCGGCGGAGGTGATCCGGCAATGGAGCGCCGGCGAACTGCGCCTGCTCTACGTGGCGCCCGAGCGCCTGGCCGGTGAGTCCTTCCGCCAGCTGATGCAGCGCCACCCGCCCGCACTGCTGGCCATCGACGAGGCCCACTGCATCTCCGAATGGGGCCATCATTTCCGCCCCGACTACCTCAAGCTGGCACCGCTGGCGCACGCCTGGCGACTGCCGCGCGTGCTGGCCCTGACCGCCACCGCCACGCCCGCCGTGGCGACCGACATCCGCCGGGCGTTCGGCATCGCCGAAGCCGATCACGTGCAGCTCAGCTTTCACCGGCCCAACCTCCAACTGACAGTGGAACCATGCGCCGACGGCCGCCGACTGGATCGACTGCGGCGTGAACTGGAGCGCACGCTCAAGCGCCCCGGTTCGGCGGTGGTGTATGTCACCCGCCAGGAAACCGCCGCCATGGTGGCGGCCGGACTGGAGCGGGGCGGGGTGGCCGCGCGGGCCTATCACGCCGGCCTGCCGGCCGCGCTGCGGGCCGAAACCCAGGCCGGATTCATGGCCGGGAACCTGCGGGTGATCGTGGCCACGATCGCGTTCGGCATGGGCATCGACAAACCGGACATCCGGTTGGTGGTCCACTACAACATGCCGAAGAGCCTGGAGAACTACAGCCAGGAAATCGGCCGCGCCGGGCGCGACGGCCGCCGCGCACGCTGCCTCTGGCTGGCCTGCGCCGACGACCTCACCGTGCTGGAGAACTTCATTTACGGCGACACCCCGACCCCGCAGGCGGTGCGCAACCTGCTCGATCACGTGCTGCGGCTGGGCCCGCGGTTTGACCTGTCCGTCCACGACCTCTCGACCGCCTGCGACATGCGCCTGGCGGTGGTGGAAACCCTGCTCACCTACCTCGAACTGGAGGGTGTCATCGAAGCCGGCCGACGGTTCCACGCCGAATACAAGATCCACCTGCTGCAGCCGCTCGAGCGCATCCTGACCGGACGCGGACAGGACGAGCGCCGGCTGCTGGCGGCGCTGCTCACGGCCGGACGCGAGGGCCGCCGCTGGCGCACCCTGCAGCTGACCGAACTGGCCGAACCGCTTGGCCGCAGCCTGGACGAGCTTGACCTGGCCCTCGGATGGCTCGGCGCCAGCGGCGATGCCGAGGTCCGCCCGACCCGACCCCGCCAGAGCTACCGCCGCCTGCAGGAGGTGACCGGCAGCGACTTGCAACAACTCGCCGGGCGGCTTCATCGCCGCTGCCTGCAGCGCGAACAACGCGAACTGCAACGGCTGCACCAGGTGCTGGAACTGGCACGCCTGTCCTCCTGCCTGACCGCCGCCCTGACCGCCCATTTCGGCGAGACCCTGGCCGCCCCCTGCGGCCACTGCGACCGCTGCCGCCGGCCCTCGAAGGTGCGCCCGCTGACCGATCGCGCCGCGCCAGCGGTCAGCGACTCGGAGGTCGGGCAGGTCCGCCAATTGGCCGCCGAGGCTCATCCCGCCCTGCGCACCGCGCGCCAGCGGGCCCGCTTTCTGTGCGGCCTGCCAAGCCCGGCCGCCACTCGCGCCCGCCTGCAGCGGGACGACCGCTACGGCCTGCTGGCAAAGCTGCCGTTCGCCACGGTGCTGGAACTGTGCGAGGCGATCCGGGCCTGAAGGACCGACAGGTTTGACCTTTTCCCTTGCACCTGCCTGCCGCTCTGGCAGCTTGCGCGCCCTTTCGCTCGATCCTTGCATGCCCAGTCGCCTGATTCCGTTCCGACCCCTTCATCAAATCCGCGAAGAATGGTTCGGCAACGTGCCCCGCGACCTGGTGGCCGGGCTGGTGGTGGCGCTGGCATTGATTCCCGAGGCGATCGCGTTCTCCATCATCGCCGGCGTTGACCCGCAGGTCGGGCTGTATGCCTCGTTCTGCATCGCGGTGGTGACCGCCTTCGCCGGGGGCCGGCCCGGCATGATCTCGGCCGCCACCGGAGCCATGGCCCTGCTGATGGTGACCCTGGTGCGCGATCACGGCCTGCAATACCTGCTCGCCGCCACCCTGCTCACCGGCGTCATGCAGATCCTCGCCGGCGCGCTGCGGCTGGGGGAGGTACTCAAGTTCGTGTCGCGCTCGGTGATGACCGGGTTCGTCAACGCGCTGGCCATCCTGATCTTCCTGGCGCAGCTGCCGGAGTTCAAGGGCGCCGGCTGGCAGATGTATGCCATGGTCGCCGGCGGCCTGGCCATCATCTACCTGCTGCCCCGACTGACCAAGGCCGTGCCCTCGCCGCTGGTGTGCATCGTGGTGCTGACCGCCATCACCATGCTCGCGGGACTGGACGTGCGCACCGTCGGCGACATGGGCCGCCTGCCCTCCACCCTGCCGGTGTTCTTTCTGCCGGACATCCCATGGAACCTCGAAACCCTGTGGATCATCCTGCCCTACGCCATCCCGCTGACCGTCGTGGGCCTGCTGGAGTCGCTCATGACCGCGTCGATCGTCGATGACCTGACCGATACCGACAGCAACAAGAATCGCGAGTGCATCGGTCAGGGCATCGCCAACATCGCCGCCGGCAGCATGGGCGGCATGGCCGGCTGCGCGATGATCGGCCAGACCGTGATCAACGTGAAGTCGGGCGGACGCGGCCGGCTGTCCTGCCTCGCCGCCGGAGTGTTCCTGCTGGTCATGATCGTGGCGCTCGGCCGCTACGTGGCGGCGATCCCCATGGCGGCACTGGTGGCGGTGATGATCATGGTCGCGATCGGCACCTTCAGCTGGCAGTCGCTGCGCGACCTCCGACGCCATCCCAAGACCTCCAGCCTGGTGATGGTCGCCACCGTGGTCACCGTGGTGCTGACCCACAACCTCGCCATCGGCGTCGCCGTCGGCGTGGTCCTCAGCACCATCTCGTTCGCCCGCAAGGCCGCACGACTGGTCGCAGTGCGCTCCGAGGCCGATCCCTCCGGCGAAGCCCGGACCTATTTCGTCGAGGGCAACCTGTTCTTCGTCTCCGCCGGCGCCTTCGGCCGCAGTTTTGACTTTCGCGAAGTGCTGGCCCGGGTCACCATCGATGTCAGCCGCGCCCGCTTCTGGGACATCAGCTCGGTGGCAGCACTGGACAAGGTGGTGCTCAAGTTCCGCCGCGACGGCGCCGAGGTCGAATTGGTTGGCCTCGACGACATGAGCGCCAGCCTGATCGACCGGGTCGCCATTCACGACAAGCCGGAAGCCGCCAACGGCTTGCCAATGCACTAACTCCCGGGCCGGCACGCCGGTCGCCCCCACCCCGCCGAACCAGCGATGAGCGAAATTTCCACCCCTCCCCCCACAGAGTCCGCGGCCACAGCCACCGTCCTCAGCTGCATCGACGGCTCCGTCTACAGCCACAGCGTCAGCCTTCACAGCGCCTGGGCCGCCACCCGCATGAACGCCGGGGTGCAGGTGCTGCACACCATCGACGCCCCCAAGACCGGCACCGAAGCGGTCGACCTGAGCGGCAGTTTGGGGGTCGACACCCGGGATGAATTGCTGTCCGAAATGGTCGCGGTCGAACAAACCCGCAACCGCCTCGCACGCGAGCGCGGCAAGCACATCCTTGAGCAAGCCCGCGCCCTGCTGGTCGCCGAGGGCGTCAACCCGGTGTCCACCCTGCAGCAACACGGCCCGCTGGTGGAGGCCGTCACCCGCATCGAACAGGAACGGACGCCGGACCTGCTGGTCATCGGCAAGCGCGGTGAGGCGGCGGATTTTGCCAAACTGCACCTGGGCACCAACCTCGAGCGCGTCATCCGCGCGTCCAGCGCCCCGGTGCTGGTGGCGGCCCGCAAGTTCGATCCCATCAAACGGTTCCTCATCGCCTACGATGGCGGGCCCAGCGTCGAGAAGGCGATTCGCTACGCGATCGATCAGCCGTTGCTGCGGGGCCTGGAATGCCTGTTGCTGAGGGCCGGCCGGATCGACGAAAAGGCGGAGTGGTTCCTCCAGGAGGCAGCGGGCAAGCTGAGGCAGGCCGGGTTCGACGTGGACGCAAGGTCAATCCCCGGAGATCCCGACCGGGTGATCGCCGACGAGGTGCGGCAGGAGGGCATCCAACTGCTGGTCATGGGTGCCTACGGCCACTCGCGCATCCGCCAGCTGATCATCGGCAGCACCACCACCGCCATGGTCCGCACCTGCCTGGTGCCGGTGCTGATGTTCCGCTGACCCGGCCATCACCGCCAGCGGAAGCGGGCCGGGGCGCCCTCCCCCCCAGCGGATCGGCTGCAAACCGGCCGGGCGACGGCCCCGAACAAAGGGGCCTCCGGCGAACCACCCCCTGCCAAGAACGAACCCGCGCCTCGGGGCAGCCTCGTTACCCCCCGCTGGAGTTGCGGCTCTCAAGCCGGGTCACCATGCGCCTCACATGATGGTGGCGCTCGCGCGGCTTCAGCACTTCAAGACTCTTTTCGCGGGAACCCCAGCGCAGCACCCGGATGTTGACGTGGCGCACGCCCCAATGGTTCATGGTCGACATGTCTGGCTTGTAAAGATCGATCGTGTTGGACCCCACCAGGGCGCTGCCGTAGTCATCGATCTCGTAGACATAGGGCATGCCCTCGATCTGGAACTGGGTGCCCACCGGGTAAACCGACCAGTCGGCCGCCGCGCTGCGCACCTCGCCAAACTTCAACTCCGTGCCCAACGCGTTCTTGTTCCCCCACTGAATGTGATCCGCTTCCGTATGGGTGTAAGCCGTCGTACGAACAGCGGGAATCGGTTTGCCGCTACGCTGGGATGCCACGTTGCTGCTCATGCTGGAACAGGAGGCCATGGTCAGGCTGAGCAACGCCAGGACGGGAAAAAGCTTGGTGGATGCCATAATCACGAGGTTGAGCCCTGCACACGCAAGGGTCCGCAGGCGGCGTGCCAGCCCGACGAACGGCGCTCATTTACCATACTGCGCCAGCCGACTCCACCTTTTTTCGTCGAAAAATGCTGTTTTTGAAAATTACACCCCCTGAATGGCGTTGCCGTCAGGGTGACGCCAAACCGCCTCCAACCCCCGTCCCAGGAGGCCTGCAGCCTCCCGTCGGGGGTCACCAAAGGCCGGATCGCCGGTTCGTCCCCCCGAAAAACAATTTGACATCCGGCGGCCATGCCGTAACCAACTCCTTCCGTTCCCGGTTCACATGACGATCCTTCAGCAACAGGCTCTCCTGCCCCTGCCTGCGACCTCCCTCCTAGGGTTGGCCGCCCGCTGAATCCTGCCCCTCGCCAGCGGTCGCCCGACCGCGCCCCTGCCATCCTCGTCATCGGCCCGCCTCCGGTCCACCAGACCGTCGGGCTGTCGAAGCCAACGCCCGGCCGGCCGCGGCCCGATCCGCTCGCCGGCAGGCAACCGCTTCCCGGCTTGTCCCCGGCTTCATCCGGCCGCAAAATGCCGCTGGTGACCAACGGTCAGGCAGATCGGTGAAGCCAGACCCGGAACCGCCGGCCACGCGGCCCGCCGACCAACGCACCATCCGACGATTCGATCACCCTCAGGGGCGCGCTGTCCCCCGGCTCCGCGCCGTCCCGGGCGGCCCTCCGGCCTCCGACTTCCTCCCTGCTCCAGACTTCCAATTCTCAGTCACTCACCCACTCCGGTCATGTCAGAAAACATCATCATCTTCGACACCACCCTGCGCGACGGCGAACAATGCCCCGGCGCCTCCATGAACTTCCGCCAGAAAATGGAGGTCGCCCGCCAG
>SKLO01000398.1 GCA_007123195.1 Verrucomicrobiales bacterium
GCGCTTAGGCCCTCGGCGGCGGGATCTGTGGCCTCGTTCCAGCGATGCCGGAAGTCGGCCCGGACCGTGCCGGCACCGGCGAGCCCCCAGGACGCAGCGGTCGAAGCTGCGGCAGTGGCGGCAGCGGAACGATGCAGGAATTGTCGGCGTGAGATCGGTTCAGGTATCGGGGCGGGGGTTGGGGACATGCGGGACTCAACCGGGAATTGCCCCGCCCGTCAACCTGAAGTGGAAGGTGGAAGTGGGTCGGGAGCATTTCAAGCTGCTCAGAATGGATCATCTGTGCCGGCATCTGGATCGGATTCCGGACCGCCCGGCAACTGCTGAGATTCCACCAACTCCTGTGCCTTGCGCTGTTTCCGCTCCTCATTCTTTTTCTTCTGTCGCTTCAGCCAGTCCTCGATCGACAGCACTTCATCCGGGCGCTCTTTGCCGAACCTCTTGAAATAAAGTCTCGCGATGAAGTCCGGCAGCGGGGCTTTCCATCGTTCCTGATCGTGATTCGCCAGCCCTCCGAATTTCTTTGGATTCATTCCCAGCTCCCGCGCCATTTGAATGTGCGCATGCGACAGCTTGAACCTCTGTCGTGCGTCGACCCACACCTGATATTTCGGGGAGAGATTCTTTTTTTTTGCTCATGGTTCTTCAGGCAAGCAGGTGCAGCGCCGGACGGACCGGTTCGACGCCGGTGAGGCGCTGGTCGAGTCCCTGGAAGCGGTAGCTGAGGCGCTGGTGGTCGATGCCCAACTGGTGCAGGATGGTGGCGTTCAACTCGTGCACGTGCACGCCGCCCTCGACGATGTTGTAGCAGAACTCGTCGGTCTCGCCGAACGAGCGCCCGGCCTGCACGCCGGCGCCGGCCAGCCACATGCTGAAGCAGCGTGGATGATGGTCGCGGCCGTAGCTGTCGCCATCGGGATTGCCCTGGGCGTAGACGGTGCGGCCGAACTCGCCGCCGAAGATCACCAGGGTGTCGTCGAGCAATCCGCGCGTCTTGAGGTCCTTGATCAAGGCGGCGGCAGGCTGGTCGACCATGCGACAGAGCGTGGGGTGATGCCGCTCGATGTGCGAGTGATGATCCCAGCCGCGCTGGTAGATCTGGATGAAGCGCACGTCGCGCTCGGCCAGGCGCCGGGCCAGCAGGCAGTTGGCGGCAAAGGTGCCGGGCACCCGCGAGTCCTCGCCATAGAGGTCGAAGATCGAGTCCGGTTCCTGGCTGAGATCACTCAGATCGGGCACGGACATCTGCATGCGGTAGGCCATTTCATAAGCGGCGATGCGGGCCTGGATGTCGGGGTCGCCGACCAGCTGGTGCTGGCGCGCATTGAGCCGGGCGAGGCCGTCGAGCATCGGCCGCTGGTCCTGCGGACGGGCGCCGGACGGGTCGCCCAGGAAGTGCACCGGATCGTCGCCCGAGCGCAGCCGCACGCCCTGGTGCTGGCCGGGCAGGAAGCCGCTGCCCCAGAGCCGGTCGTAGAGCGGCTGGGCCTGGGCGTAGACGTTGTTGGACAACAGCACGACGAACGCCGGCAGGTCGCGGTTTTCCGAACCGATGCCGTAGCTGACCCACGAACCGAGGCTGGGGCGTCCGGGCTGCTGGTTGCCGGTCTGGAAGAATGTGATGGCCGGGTCGTGGTTGATGGCCTCGGTGTGCACCGTCTTGACCAGCGCGATGTCGTCGATGATGTCGCCGTGATGAGGCAGCAGGTCGCTCAGCCAAGTGCCGTTGGCGCCGCGGCGCGAGAACGGCGCGATGCCGCGGGTGACGCGCAGCTTGTCCTGTCCGGCGGTCATGCCGGTCAGGCGCTGGCCGCCGCGCACGGAGTCGGGCAGCTCGCTGCCGTGCAACCGGTCGAGGTCCGGCTTGTAATCGAACAGGTCCACCTGCGACGGCGCGCCGGCCATGAACAGGTAGATCACGCGCCTGGCTTTGGCGACATGGTGCGCGAGCAGCGCCGAGCCGTCGGAACGGGCGGCCGCGCGGCCGGCGCCGGCGTCCAGCAACCCTGACAAGGCCACCGCACCGAGGCCGATGCCGCCGTGCCCCAGCAGGCGGCGGCGGGTGAGCATCAGTTGGGGGTCAAAAGGATCGATCGGGTCTTTAGTCATCGTGTCAGGGCCGGGTGATGGTTTCGTCAAGGTTGAGGATCAGTCGCGCCAGGGTGGTGTGGGCGGCCAGTTCCACCGTCGCAAGGTCAGGATTGGAACGGGATTCGCCGACCTGCAGCAGCGCCGCCGCGGTCTCGGGTTGTTGTTGAAAACGGGCGGTCTCGGTGGCGAGCAGCTCGCGCATCACGGACAGCTCCTCGCCGGCCGGCGGGCGGCCGAGAGCCAGGGCGAAGCCGTGGCCGACGCGTTGTTCGAGCGTGTCGCCGCCTTCCAGCAGCATGCGCTCGGCGAGCGCGCGGGCGGCCTCGACCTGTCCGGGCTCGTGCAGCAGCACCAGCGCCTGCAGCGGGGTGTTGGTGCGGCTGCGGCGCACCACGCAGGTCTCGCGGTTGGGCGCGTCGAAGATCTGCATGGCCGGCGGCGCCACGGCGCGCTTCCAGAACGTGTACATGCTGCGCCGGTAGAGGCCCGGCCCCCGGCTTTGTTCATAGGTTTCCATGAAACCGGGCCGGTTGTTGACCTCCTCCCAGAGGCCTTCCGGATGGTAGGGATAAACGCTGGGACCGCCGATGGTGTCCTCCAGCAGGCCGGCAATGGCGAGGGCGTTGTCGCGAATGGCCTCGGCATCCAGCCGTTGCCGCGGGCCGCGCGCCAACAGGCGGTTGTCGGGGTCGGCCGCGTAGGCTTCGGGCGCGGCGTGGGTCGATCGGCGGAAGGTCTCGCTGGTCACCAGCAGGCGCAGCATGGCGCGGATGTCCCAGCCGGATTCCATCATCTCGACCGCCAGCCAGTCGATCAGCTCGGGGTGACTGGGCAGTTCGCCCTGGGTGCCAAGGTCTTCCGAGGTGGCGACCAGGCCGGTGCCGAACAGCTGTTGCCACAGGCGGTTGACCAGCACCCGCGAAGTGAGGGGATTGTCAGGCGCGAGGAGCCACTGCGCCAGCCCGAGGCGGTCGGCCGGCAGTTCGTCGGCGCCCTTGACGTCGAACGCCGACAACGGTCGGGCGGTGACCGGGCGGTCCTTGTCGGGCTGGTCGTAGAGGCCGGCCCGCAGCACGTAGGTGGCGGGCGGTTGATCCATGTCCTGCATGATCATCACCGCCGGTCGCTCCTGAGCCAGGGCCTCGACCTGTTGTTCCAGCGCCTGCAGCCGGTCGAACAAGCCGGCCGATTCGGCATCGCCGTGGCGTTTCAACAAGGCCATGTCCACCGCCGCGGCCTGTTCGGCGGAGCGCTCCTCCGGTGCCAGTTGCAGCGCCGCCGCGACATCGGCGGGCAGGCTGCCGGGCGCTCTGTCGGCCAGGGAAAGGCGCGGCCGGCCGATGGCGTGGCCGGCGCCCCAGCCGAACTCGAGGCGCACCACCAATTGCCAATCCTCATCGGCGCCGATGCCCTCCGGCAAGGGCTGCTCGAAGACGAACTCGGCGGTGCTGCTCTCGGCCCTGTTGTTGCCGTCCACCGCCCAGCCGCCGCGGTCGTTGTCCCGCAGGGCGTCGGTCACCGGGTAGCCGGACTGCTGGTAACTGGCGCTGGCGGACTCGAATGCGAGTTCGCGGCGCTGGTCCGGCTCCGAATCCGCGGCCAACGCCCAGGCCTTGATCCGCGTCAGGACAAAGTTGCCGTTGTCCGCCCGGCCGACGCTGCCAGCCGGCAGCGAGTCGTCGGTCAGGGCCTCCAGCCGCAGCGCGGCGACCGGGCCGCGGGCCGGCAGCACCAGCTCGTAGTGATCCCGGTCCGGCCGCGGGCCGTCGAACAACAGCGACCCGTCCTCGCGCGGCTGCCATTCCGAGCCGGCGGTGGACACATGGTCAGGTGTGGACAGCTGCCAGTTGCCGGCTTCCGCCAAAAGGTCGCGCTCCCAGGCGGCGCGCGAGCCGCCGATGCCCTCACGATGTGACAACAGCTTCTGCTTGACCGTGGCCAGCTCATCCCGCACGCCGGACAGCAGCTCACCGACCAGCGGCGACTCCAGTTCCCTGGTCGGGGCAAATCTGTTCTGGCCGCCGTGACCGCGCTCGGGGACGCGGTTGAAGTAGGCGTAGAAACTGTAGAAATCCTCGGCCGAAATGGGATCGAACTTGTGGTCGTGGCAGCGGGCGCACTCCATGCTCAGCCCGAGCCAGACCGTGCCCACCGTGGCCACGCGGTCGATCACGTATTCGGTGCGGTATTCCTCGTCAATGATGCCGCCCTCGATGGTGATCGGGTGGTTGCGATTGAAGGCGGTCGCCAGCACCTGGTCGTCGGTGGGGTCCGGCAGCAGGTCGCCGGCCATCTGCTCGAGCGTGAACCGGTCGAACGGCATGTTGTCGCGGAACGCGCGGATCACCCAGTCGCGCCACGGCCACTGGTGGCGCGACAGGTCGTATTGATAGCCATGGGTGTCGGCGTAACGGGCGGCATCGAGCCAGTGGCGCGCCATGTGCTCGGCGTGACGCGGCGATTCGAGCAGGCGATCGACCCATTGCAGCCAGGCCTGGTCCTCGTCGGCAGCGTTGGCGAAGGCCTCCACGTCCTCCGGCGCCGGCGGCAGGCCGGTCAGGGCCAGGGTCAGACGTCGCAACTGGCTCCGGCGATCGGCGCGGGGCAACGGCTCAACGCCTTCACGGGCGAGGCGTTGTTTCACGAAGGCATCAACCACGTGGGGCTGGCTTTGCGCTCCGTCGGGTGCAGGAATTTCCGGCACCGGCGGCCGCGCCGGCGGGGTGAATGCCCAGTGATCCTCATAAATGGCGCCGGCCTCGATCCATTGGCCGAGCAGGTCGATCTGTTTGGCGCTGAGCTGGTGGGGGAACTCCGGCGGCGGCATTTGCTCGGTCGGGTCGGTGCTGCGGATGCGGTGCCAGACCTCGCTGGCCTGGAGGTCACCCGGCACGATCGCCCGCACGCCGCCATTGTCGGCGTAAGCGCCCTCCGACGTGTCCAGCCGCAGGTCCGCCTTGCGTTCGGCGGCGTCGAAACCATGGCAGTTGAAGCAGGCATCGGCCAGAATGGGGCGGATATGCTCGGCGTAGGTGGGAGCGGCGGCGTGCCGCGGCTCCGCGGCGTCGGCCGGGTGGCCCGCGCCGAGCGACAGGGCCAGCCCGACCAAGGTGGCGGAAATCGACCCATGAACGAGGGAACGGGCGCGGGGAATCATACGTTTGGCGGGGCAAAGGAACACATTGAACAGTAGGGCAAGACGGCAGGCTCCGCAAGGCGCGGGAGGAACCCACCTGCCCCCGTGGCTGGCACAGCTGCGGGTGAAAGACGGGGGCATGGCAGCGGCAACTGGCGAGTGGACTTGATCAGGGGGCGGGTCGCGGTTCGGTCGATGGCAATCAGGCAGTGAAAGGGCTCCGGGCCATGTGTCATGAATGTCACGTGCACTGGCACCAACCGTCGATTTTAGTCGCAACCCGGGTCATCCAGGGTTCGTTAATAGGGCTCAGTGTCTGGCCGCAAGTCCCGGCAACCCTCCCCAGTTCATTATGAAAACGAAATCGCCGACCCACAGCTTCCTTCTATTGTCGCTGTCGCTGGCCCTGTTGTGGACCGGCTGGGTGCAGCCTGTTTCCGCCTCCACGCTGGCGGTGGATCCGATCACCGGCACCAATCCGGGCTTTCAAAGTCCGTTCTTGGGGGGTGATGCCACGGTGGATCCGCTGGTGTCGTTTGCCGGGATCGAGCGGGGTGCCGGTGTAACCGGCAACATAGCCAACAACCGCTACAACGCGAGGGGATGGCAAGAACTCAATGTGACCAGCGCGATCAGTGGCAACGATTACTTCACCTGGCAGCTGGACGTGGCCGAGCCGGGCCTGGTGTTTGAGTTCACCGAAGGCAGCGGGGAGTTTCTTTGGGCTTGGCAGGTGTCCGGCGAGGGGCCGACGAACTGGGAACTGCGCACCGATCTCGATGGCTTTGCTTCGGCGCTGGCCGCCGGCACGATGCCGGGAGGCGGTGGCGGTGGCGGAAATGGCCTCGCCAGCTACACCTTCGGCGGTCCGCTGTTTGAGAACCAGGTGTCGGCACCGGTCGAGTTCCGCCTGTATGCCTGGGGCGCAGCCAGCGGTTCGGGCACCTTCTCGGTCAACAACTACTCGATTGGTGGGTTGGTGACCCCGGAGCCTGGGCGGGTGCTGCTGCTGGCGCCGGCGTTCGCGCTGCTGGTGTTGCAGCGGCGGCGAAGCGGGGCGTGAGGTTGGAGCGGGTCGGTGGGGCGATGGCGCCGGCGAGTGAAATGCGCGGAGCCCCATGGAGAGGGGACACTCTTGTCCCCGGCCGCAGGCCTGGGAGGGATCGTCAACACATGCACCGTGGCGGGCCTCCAAGGGAGCTTGCGCTCCGGCCAATGAGCCGCTCCTGCGCTGCTTCATTGACAGGCGGACAGGAGTGTCCGCCCTCCATAGGGCGCCCTGCGGGCGCGGGGTGGTGCGGAGTGAATGGGAGACGCGAAGCCCGTGGAGGGTCATCGTTCCACCCCAA
>SKLO01000592.1 GCA_007123195.1 Verrucomicrobiales bacterium
CCGGCGGATTGCGCTCATCCCCTGGTGCAGGCCGCCGGGCATTGACGTCTCAGCGGAAAGGATTGATCACCCGCACTCCATCGTAGTCCTGGCCATCGTTGAGGTCTTCGGAATTTCATCTCGAGTCAAGGGGATCAGAGGCTGCTCGCGGGGGGTCGCGCGGGCATCAGCTCTGGCATACAGCCGTTGCAGTGATTCGACGCGCCTGGCGTGTAGCTCCTCCTCGTCGGCCTCCGCAAAAGCCGCCAGATAGTCGCGAACCACCGCGCTCACGGACGTGCCTTTCCTGGCCGCCTGGATGCGGGCCTTGTGATAGGTCTCGTCATCGATCTTCAGAGTGATGTTTTTCATGACTGTGCAGCACAGTAGCTGTGCCAGCGATCGAGGTCAAGGACATGCCTGCGCGCGCCAACCAGCCCAAGAGATTCCATGCCAACATCACCGGCCGTGGCAGGCCGGAATCGTGACGGCGGCTCCTGCATTGTCGGGCTTGACCCGCCGACCCTGCGTCAGCATGATGGCGGCGATCAATCAGGCGGTTATCCTGAGCGGCTGACGGCCAGGGTGCCACCCCGCCGATGATCAACCCCCTTAGTCTCACACGTGCCATGTCCTCGTCCCCACCAACCCCTGATTCGATCATGCAACTGGGCCTCGCGTTCTGGGGCTCCAAGACGTTGTTGAGCGCCGTGGAGCTGGGGGTGTTCACCGAGTTGGCGGAAGGACCGGTGGAGGGGGCGGAGCTGACCCGGCGGCTGGGTCTGCATCAGCGGGGCGCGCGCGACTTCCTGGATGCGCTGGTGGCCTTGGGCATGCTGCGGCGGGAGGGGTCGGCGTATGCCAACACGGAGCAGACCGGGCTGTTCCTGGTGAAGGGGCGGCCGACCTACGTGGGCGGCATGTTGGAGATGGCCAACCACCGGCTTTATCCCTACTGGGGGTCGCTGACCGAGGCCCTGCGCACGGGCCTGCCCCAGAACGAGCTGAAGGAGGGTGGCGAGCTGTTTGCCAATCTGTATGCCGATCCAAAGGGGCTGGAGGAGTTTCTGAGCGCGATGTCCGGGATCAGCCTCGGAGCGGCGTTGGCGCTGGCCGAAAAAGTTCCCTGGGATCGCTGGCGCAGCGTGGTGGACGTGGGCACGGCGCAGGGGGCGGTGCCGGTGCAGTTGGCGCGGGCGCACGGTCACCTCGAGGTGGGTGGTTTTGATCTGCCACCGGTGGAGCCGGTGTTCCGCCGCTACATCGAGGCCCAGGGCATGGCCGGGCGGGTGGCGTTTCACGCCGGCGATTTTTTCACCGACCCACTACCGTCCGCCGATGTGTTGGTCATGGGGCACATTCTCCACGACTGGGATCTGGAGCAGAAGCGCATGTTGATCGGCAATGCCTACGAGGCGCTGCCGGAAAATGGGGCTCTGGTGGTGTATGAGGCCATGATCGACGACGATCGCAGCCACAACGCGTTCGGCCTGCTGATGAGCTTGAACATGCTGGTGGAGACCCCGGGCGGATTCGATTACACCGGCGCGCAATGCGGCGAATGGCTGCGTGAGGCCGGCTTCAGGGAGATTCAGGTGGAGCCCTTGGTCGGACCCGACTGGATGGTGATGGCGCTGAAGTGATGACGCTGAAGTGACCCGTCGCGGGCTGCCAAACCGGCCTGGACACCCCTGACCGGCGGCTTGCCTGACCGGGGTTGCCGGCAGAGGAATTTTTCCGCCTCCCTGGCCGCAGGCCAACTACCGGTAGTGGCGCAGGCGGCGAGGCAGCAACCTCGTAGGCCGGGTGTGGCGACAGCCCGCCCGGCCCCTCGTGCGTCCGCGTGCCAGCCCACCTCCAGACCAAAATGATGCCAGGCATATCTAAACCGTTCAGCCAGCCGCGCCCCCGCACCCGCCGTCGAATGGCCGCGAATGGTCATGCCTTGGTGCGGCTCGCCAACGGCGGCCGCAGCTCACCCGATTGGGGGATGGACGGAGGGGCGGAAACCATATTGACTGGAACGATTCAAGTGGTAGTCTGGGGAAGCGCGTGTATGCACATGGTATTGCCATGGCGCGCTGCGGACCCCCAATCTTCGGCGTTTTGCGCCGCAATTTGATCGTCATGCTGTTGCCCCCTGCTATCGTCCCCCCGCGCCCGCGCTCAATGTCGGGGCGCCCTCGCTCCCGCGGGGCCGCCTTGATCACCGTGCTCAGTTGCCTGGTGTTCGCTTCGCTGCTGGTGCTGGTGCTGTTCCATTTGGCCAGTTCCGAACAGCGGTCCTCGGCGGCCTTCTCCGACAGCACCCAGGCGCGCAACCTGGCGGAGATCCCGGTCAACATGGCCATCGGCCAGCTCCGCAAGGCCACCGAACAGCGCGGCGGCCAGGAGGGTTGGGCGTCACAACCGGGCATGATCCGCGTCTACGGCGTCGAGCCCGATCCCCATCCCGGCGCCGACGGCATCCGCTCGACCACCATGGCGCTCTACAAGCTCTACAGCGATGACACCATGGTGGTGTCCAGGCCGGGTGTCAGCCCCAGCTCCAACGGCATGACCCTCGGCGAGGTCCAGGCCGCGATCGATGAGGACATCAACGACCTGGCCGGCTGGGACCAGCGCCCCGGCCTGTTTGTCGACCTCAATGAACCGGTGCCGGTGATGGACGCCGCCGATGACACGCCCGACTTCGAATTCCCGATCGTCGATCCGCGTGCCATGGCCGAGAACAACGACACCGGCCACGCCGTCGACGGCTTCGGCTTTGCCAACAATTCCGTCCCCGGCGCCCGCGTGCCCGCCAGCCGCAACGACCCGGACGCTCGTCTGCCGATGCCGGTGCGCTGGCTCTACGTGCTCAAGGACGGCCAGATCGCCGCCAACTCCAGCTACGAAAACGGCGAAATCCGCTTCGAGGGCGTGGTGCCCAGCCGCGACAACCCGATCGTCGGCCGCGTCGCCTTCTGGACCGACGACGAAACCTCCAAGGTCAACCTCAACACCGCGCTCGAAGGCGTGCATTGGGAAACGCCGCGCACCACCTCGCCGCGCGACATCCACTACGGCGAGCGCATGCCCGCGCGCAACGAATACATCCGCTACCCGGGTCACCCGGCCCAGACCTCGCTCAGTCCGGTGCTGCAGTCCTTCAGCCCCAACTTCGTGGTTCATCCCGGGCTCGACGACGCCACCCTCGTCCATCGCCTGGAGAACCTTCACCGCATCAGTCCGCGCTATCCCTGGGGCGGCACCCAGGGCGGCACCCGCGTGAGTCCATCGGCGATTCTTGAGGAGAAGACCGACCGTCTGTATGCCAGTCTCGACGAGTTGCTCTACGACCGCGAGCGCGACCTCAACGACCTCGGCATCGACGGGCGCGACCTCGCCATCGGCCGCTTCTTCCTCACCACCAGCAGCCGGGCCAACGAGCTGGGGCCGATGAACAAGCCGAAGATCATGCTGTGGCCGTTGTCGAGAGATGTAGCCGACCGCAACGCCCACGACCGCCTCATGACCATGCTCGCCAGCAGCGCCACCGGCGGCACCGCCCGCAGCGTCGGCTTCTACATGGAACGCCACAACAACGCCCTGATCCTCACCGGACGAGTCGGCTCCGGACACACCACCTGGGAAGACCTGCGCACCCGCAACGACTCGGTCTGGGGCAGTTACCTGCACCACTTCCTCGGCAGCCCATCCCAGGGCCAGGTGCAGTTCATCCCCGGCTTCAAGGGCTGGTCCCAGGACAGCGACCGCACCTCGTTCGCCTCGCGGCAGAAATACGGCACCGGCAAGCGGCGGCAGCTCATGATCTCCATGCTCGACCTGCTGCGCTGGGGGGTGAACACCGAAAACGTCGTCGAACAGGACATGCCCGGCGGCGTCACCTACAAATACCTCCCGCCGCACAACGACATGGTGGAGAACCCCAGCCGTCGGGCCGAGTCCTCGTCGGCGCCACTGGTCACCTTCAGCAGCGCCCACCCCAACCGCCGCAACGACATCAACCAGATCGTGTCGTCCTACGGCAGCGAGATCAACCACGCGACCGGCAACATGGGCTCGTGGGGCGTCAAGGGCTACGGCCGCTTCCCCACCATCACCGAGGCCACCCTGGTGTTCCACCGCCGCACCGCCAACTCGATGCGCGCCTTCCTGGTGATCGAGCCGTTCTCTCCCACCAACGGCCCGCCGGCCTGGACCGCCAACTACCGCTACCGCGTCCTGTTCCAGGACCAGGAGAACGCGCCCAACCGCAACGCCAGCTTCCAACTGACCTTCGCCAACGAGGGCGCCGGCTCGAACGACGACAACGATTACCTGCCGATGAAGTTCCCCCGGCCGCACAATCCGGACGGGCCTCAGACCGCCTCCGGCGGCATTCCACCGCAGCACCCGGGCAACCTCACCCTGGCGGGACTTGGCATTCCTCATCCGCAGGCGGAAAACCCCTACGCCGATTACACCCTGATCCGGAACACCTGGCCGGTCAGCATGGTCAACTACCCGGTCGACATGTTCGCCGACAGCCAGACCCAGGAAACCGGCAACACCACCCCTTTCGCCGGGCTGCTCACGCAGTTCAAACAGGCCTCCTGGGGCCACAGCCCGCCGCCCACCACCCCGCTGGGCAAGATCCCCAACCCGCCGGATGCCTGGCGCTCGACCAACTGGACCCGCGACAACCACCAGGCCCACGCCCGCTTCTTCCCGTTCTACACCCGCGACGAGTTCCTGATCCCCACCGACGACGACGGCAACCCGCTCGACCGCTTCCACTTCACCGGCGGCCGCATCACCATCGCCCTGTTCCTTGGCTGGACCGGCGCCGACAAACACCTGCCGGTGCAGCGCATCCACATGTATTTCCCTCCCGCCACCTTCCCGGTGCCCACCGGTGACATCGGCCCGTTCGCCGACCGCTTCCGCGGCAGTTTCACCGGTGCCGAATCCGGCCGTGCCGAGGACATGCGCCTCAACACCATCCGCCCCGGCGATGTCACCCGCTCGATCGAGCCCAACCCCAACGCCCCACCCAAGGGCGACCTCCGGTTCTACGCCGCGATGGAGAATGTGCCCGAGGAGTGGTTCGCGCCCAGCCCCAACTACGACAACCCCAACGTCCAGTTCACCCACGGCCTGCGCGACGGCACTTGGATGGAGGAAGCACAGCTCGGCGGCATCACCACCCGCGAAACCGCCGGCACCCTGCTGGCGGGGGTCAATTTTCCCAACCACGCCATCCCCGCCGTCACCCGCGGTCTCAACGGGGCGATCCGCATTGACGGCCGCCCCGGCGATTGGGACAACGGCGTCGGCGGCATCGAGGACGGACCCTACATCGGCAAACCGGACGAGGGCACCGGCGCGCTGCCGCTCGGCGGCTACTTCAACCGCGGCGGCCAGTTCGCTTCCGAAACCGGCGACACCTTCTCGCCCAACCGCATGATGGCCTCGGCGGTGGTGTTCGGCTCGCTGCCCACCGGCATCCTGCAGCACTTCCCGTTCCCCGAATCCGGAGACATCATGACCCGCTGGCGCACCTGGCCCGCGCGCCAGCCTTCGCCCTGGCAGAACCTGCTGTTCTCGCCCATTCCCCACGGCCGCAGCACCCCGGCCGGCCAGGAACCCGGCTTCGACGACCACAACGGCTTCCTGCCCCCGCGCGATCACCTCATGCTCGACCTGTTCCGCATGCCGATCGTCGAGCCCTACGCCATCAGTGACGCCTTCTCCACCGCCGGCAAGGTAAACATGAACCACCAGATCCTGCCGTTCACCCACATCGAGCGCAGCACCGGCATGCACGCCGCCCTCAAGAGCACCCGGGTCACCGCCATCCCCACCAGCGAGATCAACCGCTACAAGGATCCCAGCGGCAACAACCTTGAGTTCCGCTACAGCGTCAACGCCGAGGCCACGCTCGAAGGCCTCAACCGCCGCTTCCAGGCCCGCGACCTCTACCGCTCGCCGTCGGAGATTTGCACCATCTTCCTGGTGCCGCAGCGACTGCCCAATGCCAGCTACGGTTCGGCTTCGACCCCGCCCAGCCAATACGATGACATGGTCAGCTGGTGGAACGGCAGCCTCAACAACCAGAGCGACGCCATGGAACTGACCGGCAACAACACCCGCGAAAGCCCCTACAACTCACTCTACCCGCGCCTCACCACCCAGTCCAACAGCTACCAGATCCACTACCGCGTGCAAACCCTGCGCAAGTCGCGCTCGACCGATCCCGCAGTCTGGGTCGAGGACACCGACCTCGTCACCGCCGAGCAACGGGGCTCCACTCTGGTCGAGCGCTACCTCGACCCCCACGAACAGGAAATCTCCAACATCGGCCTGGGCGGCGGCAGCTTCGTCCAGTCCTGGGACGATTTCTACCGCTTCCGCGTCATTCATCACCGCCAGTTCTCACGATGAAACCGCTGATCCAGCAGACCCTGCGCAAGGCGTTCACCCTGGCCGAGGTCACCCTCGCCATCGGCATCACCGCCATCGGCATGATCGCGCTCATCGGCCTCATCCCTTCAGGGCTCGAATCCCTGCGCAACTCCTCCGC
>SKLO01000272.1 GCA_007123195.1 Verrucomicrobiales bacterium
CCGGCTTTACGCAGACCAGCCCCGGCGTCGGCTGGTATGTCGATCAGATCGCATTCCAAGACATCGGCGAGTTGCACACGGTGGAAGAGTCGGCGGCGGACAGCGCGGGCACGTTCTCGTTCGTGCCCTTTGAACCGGGCGACTATCACCTGGCGGTGCGACCGGTGATTTCAAATCGCGCATGGGTCTACGGCCCGACGTTCAAGGTCGGCGCGGTGTTTGCGGACAACGGCGGCTACCAGGAATGGGCCGCAGCGACGGAAGCGGCGGCCGGTCTGGCGCCGGGCACGCTGGCCGATGACCCCGCCGGCGACTTCAGCGGCGACGGCATCGGCAACCTGCTGGCCTTCGCCATGGGACTAAGCGTCATCCATGCCGACCCGGCGGCGCGGCCGGCCTGGCAGGACGACGGCGGTGACCTGGTGTTCGACTACCGCGACGACGCGGCCGCCGGCGGCGTCGACGTGGTGACGCAGGTCTCGACCGACCTGCTAACATGGTTCGATGCGAACGACCCCGCGGCGCCGGTGGCGGTGAGCGTGACCTTGCAATCGACCGAAGGCACCATCCGGCTCTACCGGGTCCGAGTGCCGTCGGCTGTGGTGATGTCAGGACGGGCGTTCGTGCGGCTGGTCGCGCGACCCGCACCCTGATGTGCTGTCTCCGGTCGTCGCAGCAGAGTGGCTGAGGCGTCCCGCCTCAGTGTCCCGCGCCCCGTGCGCAAGGGCCGGCGCCGGGGCCACGCCAAGGTTCCATTCGCAAACGGCGAACGAGGCCGTGAAGGAAGTGGGCGCGGACAAACCTCAAACTATCCCGCCAGCGCCCTCACCCAGTCGGCGGCAAGGCCTGCCACCAGCCGGTTGACCGCCCACGCCGCCGCCAGCGCCAGCGCGGCCAGCAGCGCCAGTTCCATTGCCAACATGATCACAATCGTGCCGCGGGCGCAGCCGAGGTGCGCCATTGTGCGCAGCTCGCCGCGGCGCAGCCTCACCGACAACCAGAACACCAGTCCCGCCAGCAGGCCGGCCACCAGCGCCAGCAGCCCCTGCTGCAGGTCGAACCAGTGCTTCATCCTGGCCACCATGCCGATCAGCTCCGCCGCCACCTGCGGCGGTTGCTGCGCCTGGTGCCGCGAGTCGCCGGCCGCATAACGCCCCAGCAACAGGGTCGTCGACCGCTCGTCGGGCGGCAGCGCGATCAGCGCCGTCAGCGGATAGCCGGACGGATCACCATGAAAATGGAAGCTGCCGATGTTGTCATCGGTGATGCGCTGGTGGGTGCGCAACGCCGGCCCGGCGACCACGTGACCGGGCCCGCGCTCGAGCACCACGCCGCCTGATCCGTCGCCGCCTTCCCCGGTCTCCCCGTCGACCTGCCCGACGTCGTCATGGCCGTGGCCGATGCCCTCGATCACCCACGCCGTGTGCAGATCGACGAACACCGCGCGGTCGTCGGCCGAGCCGTTGCCTCCGAGCACGCCGTTGACCCGCAGCTCCAGCGGCTGGCCGCCGGCCAGGTCGAACACGCCGGTGCGGTCGGTGCGCAGAAAATCGCCGGGTTGCAGGCCCAGCACCCGCGCCGCTTCGGCGCCGACCACGCAGTCGCCCAGCCGGATCAGGCCGCGGCCCTGGGCCACCTCCAGGTTGCGAAACTCAAAATAATCCAGCGTGGTGCCCACCACCGGCCACCCGCGCGCGCGGAACCGGACATGCAACGGAATCACCCGGGCATGCCCGCTTTGAACGACCGCCTCGCGCTCGGCCTGGGCGAACGTGCCGGGCGGATCGGTTTGGAAGTTCAGCACGTGCAACACCAGATCGAACCGGCTGCCGGCCGCACCGATGACCAGCGGCGTGGCCTCGGCCCGCGCCAGCAGACCATCCTGCCACAGGTTCGCCAGCGTGCGCGTGATCCACGGCAGCACCAGCGCCACCGTCAGGCACAGCACCAGCACCAGCGTGCGACCACGGTGATGCAGCAGGTGCCGCCAGGCGAGTTGGAACAGATCGATCATGTGGCATCAGGCACACCGGGCCCGGGGGCGGCGGCCGCTTGGTGAAATCCGGCGGCATCGATCACGCGGTCGAACGGCTCCAGCAGCTGCCGGTCGTGGGTCACCAGCACCAGCCCGGCGCCGGCCTTGTCGGCCTCACACAACAGCAATTCGAGCACCGCCCGCTTGCCTGCCGGATCCAGGTTGCCGGTGGGCTCGTCGGCCAGGATCAACCCCGGCGCCGTCACCAGCGCGCGGCAGATCGCCACCCGCTGGCGCTCGCCCTGCGACAGGCGGTCGATCGGGCGCCCCAGCTTGTCGGCGATGCCGCACGATTCCGCCAGGGCTTGCAACCGGGTGGCCGCCGCGCGGTCCCATCGCAGCGCCGGGTGGATCCGGTAGGGCAGGCGGATGTTTTGCCTCACATTGAGCGAATCCACCAGCTGGAAGTCCTGGAACACAAAGCCGGTGTGGCGGATGCGGAACGCCCGCCTCGCGCCCTCGCCGAGCGCCGCCAGATTTGTGCCGCCGACGCGCACCGTGCCCGACTGTGGCCGGTGGATCCCGGCCAGCAGGCGCAGCAGGGTCGACTTGCCGGAACCGCTCGGCCCCACCAGTGCCAACCGCCCGCCGGCCGGCATCCCGAGCCGGTCGACCCGCAGGACAAAACCGTCCCGAGGGTAAGCGAAACGCAGCTGGTCAACGAGGATCTCCATGCGGATTCAACCGGGGCAAAACGGGGCAAAACGGGGTGAACGGAGCTTTGCATCCAACATGCCCCCCGCCCCGCGGTCAACTCCCGGCCCGGCCCGGGATCCACCCGCCGCCAACCATCGCGATTTACCCCGCGGCCGCGACGCCACCACGCGACCGGCAGCCGCGCACGCGCACGAATCCAACGGAACGCCCCGTCACGGCGCCGCCGAGTCGCGCAGCGCCCGCAGTTCCTGTTGATCAGCCGGGGCGAAGCGTTCGATCGGCACTGTGAACCGCACCCCGTCCTCGCGCTCGAACTCGGCCTCGTCCGCGGCCTCGGGACCGAACGCCAGCACCGAAGCCCGCATCACCCGGCCCTCCTGATCGCGCCAGTCGCGCACCTCGGTGGGCAGCACCGGCTCGGCTTCCATCGCCTCGGCCTGATCGGCCGCATCGACTTCGGGTTCGGCCGCGTCCGGAGGGGATCCGGCGTCGTCCGGGGCGCGCACCGTGACCGTGCCGCTGTCGGCGTCCACCTCGATCGCCAGGGTGGCGGTGCCCGGGTCGCCGGGTTGCGGCCGGGTCGGCTGGGCACCGTCGGCCGGTTGGTCCGGGGCGGGCTCGTCGGCCGCATCCTCGTCCATCGCGGCCACTTCCTGTCCGGCCGGCGCCGCTGGCTCCGCGTCCCCGGCCGCCTCCGCCACCTCCGGTTCTTCCACCGCCGGAGCATCCTCCGCAGCTTCGTCGGCGACCGCCACCGCCTCGGCCACCGCCCCCGCCGCCGCCTCGCGCGCCGCGGCGATGGCGGCCTGCTGCCGGTCGATGATCTGGTCAAAATGGGCGACGATGGCGTCGCGCGACTCCGGGCCAACGGTGGTGCTCTCGAGGCCGGCGTCGGCGCCCGCTTCAATCGGTTCCAAGGTGCCTTCGAGCACCCGGTCGTAGCGCACCACGCCGCGCAGGGCGACCACCAGCCGTTCCGGCTCATAGATCGCGCCCGCGTCCTTGGCGGCATGCTGTTCCAGCACCGAGCGCGCGGCCATCCAGCAGACGATGCCCATCCACTCCTTCGCCTCGTCGTCGAACTTCCGCAGCTCGGGAACCTGCACCAGGAACACGCCGATTTCGGAGTCGAGGTGGCAGTAGGTCAGGAACTCGCCGCCGGTCAGGGAAAAGCTCGGTCGCCGACCCTGGCTGATGGTCTCCTCGCGCATGCGCTGCACGGCGTCGGCGAACTGCCCGGCCAGGCGCTCGGCCACCGCCAGGTTGCCATGGGCCGCGCCGCCGGCGCCCAGATTGCGAATGGCCCGGTCCGCCTCGACGAACGCCGCCGCCCCGGGCGACGACAGGTCTTCCAGACCCTCGGCTTGCTCCTGATCACGTGTTTCCATCAAGGCAACCACGGTGACCAGACAGGCCAGGCCCCCGACCACGGCCGCCCACACCTTGCCGCCGAGAAACCAGAAGCTGTGCGTGCGCCTGACCCGCACCGACTGATGGGTGGCCGGATCCATCAGCACGTATTCGCTGGTTTTGCCCCACCAGAGAGCAAACAACAGCAGCAGCACGGTGGCGCCCCAGAATCCGGATGCCAGCACCAGCAGGCCCGATCCGGTCCCCTTCACCGCCATCGCCACGGCGCCACCGGCGAACAGTCCGAAGATAAACAACAGCGGGACCAGCCATCCCCGGCCTCTCCATAAGAAAATCATGAGCGGAAAAAAGAAAAGGGTTGCTACTGCGGCGGCCCACCGGCCAAAGGTCCGAACGCTCTTGGCTAGTCCCTCGCAGCTTCGCGGGCAAGCAGGTTCTCGGGTGGTCGCCGCATTTAATCCGGTCAGCCCGTGCGCCTTGGTGGCCTTGTCCCCCTTTATGATACGCCTCAGGTCCCGGGCGTGTTGCCGAACCAGCGGATGTGCCAGCGCGGCCCCAAGCGGAACCCGGTTTGCCGGCACACCCCGGTCAACCAGCGCTCGCGCTCCAGCAGCGTGTTGTCGTCGATGCCCTCCGGCATCAGCAGCACCCGATCGCGCGGCAGTTCCGCCCCGACCCGGCGCTCGATCTCCTCCAGCCATCGCTCCACCTCGCCGACGTCCGCCGGTTCCCCGACCACGAATTTCAGTTGCCAGGGGTAGTCCTGCAGCCAGGCCGCCACCACTTCCGGCTGGTGGCGGGTGGCCTCGTGCCGCCGGATCCAGCCGTCGTCGATCTCGCCCGGCCGCGGCGTCGAGTGGGCCAGCTTGGGGCTGAGCGAGGCCAGGTCGCAGCCGATGCCGTCCGGCGCCACCGTGGCCGCGGTTTCGATCGTCACATGACAACCTTCCTCCCTCAACCGCCGCGCCAGTTCGGCCACGCCGCGCGCCACCATCGGCTCGCCCCCGGTCAGCACCACGTGGCGGCACTGGCAAGCCAGCACCTGCTTCACCACCTCGTCCACTGCCAGCGTCCCGCCGCCGGGTTGCCACGAGGCGTAAGGGGTGTCGCACCAGCGGCAGCGCAGGTTGCAGCCGGAGGTGCGCACGAACACCGACGGCGTGCCCGCCAGCAGGCCCTCGCCCTGAATCGAATGGAAGATCTCGGCGATGTTCATGACGGATCAATCCGGAGTTCCCTGCCGAGGAGGGACCCCGGTAGCGGGCGCGGTGGTCGCCGCCGCGGAGGAAGCCGGCGCGGGAGCCGGCGGCAGCGGTCCCTGATCGAGATACACGGTCGGGTCGGCGACCCCGGCGATCTGGAACGCCTCGCGCCGTTCCACGCAGGTGCCGCAACGTCCGCAGTGGACCTCGCCGCCCTGGTAGCACGACCAGGTCTGGCGGTAGTCGATGCCCAGCTCCGACCCGCGGCGCACGATGTCCTCCTTGCGCAGGTCGATGAACGGCCGCAGCACCCGGATGCCGGCGTAGGTGCCGGCCTCGATCGCCGTTGCCATCGGCTGCATGAAGTCCTCGCGGCAGTCGGGGTAGATCGCGTGGTCGCCGGCATGGGCGGCGATCACCAGTCCCTGCGCGCCCTGGCTCTCGGCCAGGCCCGCGGCGATCGCCAGCATGATGCCGTTGCGGAACGGCACCACCGTCTGCTTCATCGTTGCCTCCTCGTAATGCCCTTCCGGCACCCCGCCCTCGTCGCCCGCCAGCAGCCCCGACTTGAAATGCCGGCCCATGAACTCCAGCGGCACCACCAGGTGAGGCACCCCGAGCAAGCCGGCGTGATGGGCCGCCATCGGCAGTTCCCGATGGTTGTGGCGCGAGCCGTAATCGAACGACACCGCCCCCACCACCCGCTGCCGCGTCGCCGCGTCATGCAGCGCGGTGACGGAATCCATGCCACCACTCAGCAGCACCAGAACGGACATTTGATCACCCATTAACCATTCACCATTCACCATTCACTCCACCCTATCAAGACATCCACGCACCGACTCGTTCCACTGCTCAAGGTGCGCGGCCATTTGTTCCACCACTTCGGGGTGTTCGGCGGCGAGGTCGTTCCGCTCGCCGGGGTCGGCCGGCATGTCATACAACTGCCACTCGTAGGGCGGCTCGGCGAAGTGCCTGCCCGGGCCGTAATGGATCAATTTGAAGCGGTTGTCGACCAGCGCGATGCGGCCGTTCGACTGGAACGGGATCGGTGCCGGGCGTTCCTCGCTGGCGCCGTCGATCAGCGGCATCAGGCTGACGCCGTCGAGCGGACGGTCGGCCGGCAGTTCCAACCCTAACAGGTCGGCGACGGTGGGCAGGTAGTCGCTGGTCACGGCCGGCATGGCGGTGACGCGCGCCTCCGTCACCCGCCGCGGCCACTCGAGCAGTCCCGGCACGCGCACGCCGCCGTCGTAGAGGTCGCGCTTGCGGCCGC
>SKLO01000461.1 GCA_007123195.1 Verrucomicrobiales bacterium
CCCACCCGGCGCCGGGGCCGGCACGGCGGCCCCGGCGGCGTTTGCGGTCTGCGCGGGATCCGCGGCGGGCACCTGCCATGCCGCCCAGTCGCGGCGCAGCGCCGTCTGCTCCGCCGGCGGGATCAGGTCCGGTTGCGGCGGCGGAGTCGGAGCCTGCGCCCGGCCATCGCCGCCTGAGGTGACCGTCTCCCCGTCCGGCAACGGCGGCGATGACAAGGGCTGCCACCGGTAGGCGTCGGTGACGCCGCCGAAGTTGGGGCGCTCCCTTTTCAGCGCCAGCACCTGGCCGACCGTTTCGGCGACCGCCCGCCGCACCCGCTGGCCGTTGTGGAAGCGCACCTCGCGCTTGGCCGGATGCACGTTCACGTCCACCTCGGCGGGATCCATTTCCAGAAACAGGAACGCCACCGGGTGCTGGCCCTTCATCAGGCCGGTGTGATACGCCTCACGCAGGCCGTAACCGAGCACCGGACTGTCGACCGCGCGGCGGTTGAGAAAGGTCAGCGCGAGGTCGCGGGTGGACCGGCCCAGCCCCGGCGGGCCGACCCAGCCGTAAAGTTCAAGGCCCGGCGAGCCGGATCGCGGCACCTCCAGCAACCGACCCGCCAGGTCACCCCCGATCAAGCCGCGGATCCGGTCGATCAGCGTCCCGTCCGGTGGCAGGTCGAGCACCGACCGGCCGTCGCGCCAGAGCCGGAACCTGACATCCGGGTGGGCCAGGGCCAGCACCCGCACCTGTTGCTCGATGTGCCCCCATTCGGTGGCCTCGGTGCGCAGGAACTTGCGCCGCGCCGGCACATTGTAGAACAGCGAGCGGACCTCGATCATGGTGCCCGGGGCGCCGCCGCCATCGCGCACCTCCTGCAGGCGCCCGCCGTTGACCAGGATTTCGGTCGCCGCCAGGGATCCCGGTTCACGGCTCACCATGCGGAATTTCGAGACGCTGGCGATGCTCGGCAGCGCCTCGCCGCGGAATCCGAGCGAGCGGATCGCCATCAGGTCCTCCCTGGAACCGATCTTGCTGGTAGCGTGGCGTTCAAGCGCCAGCAAGGCGTCGTCCCGAGCCATGCCGCCGCCGTCATCCGTAATCCGTATGAGGGCCCGTCCGGCCCGGTCGACCTGGACGTCGACCGACCGCGCGCCGGCGTCGAGGCTGTTCTCGACCAACTCCTTGACCACCGAGGCCGGGCGTTCGACCACCTCTCCCGCCGCCACCTGGCTGGCGAGGTCGTCTGGCATGATGCGGATCCTGGACATAAAAAAGACAGCGAATTTTGAACGATCCGCGGGCGGCCCCGCCGCCCTGTCATTGACATAAATCAAACTTTGCAATCGCCGGTTGCAAGGCGGCTTTAATCAAGGGAATATGGCTGGGGACGATAGACCCGGCGAGTCGATCCCGATGACACTGAACAACGCATGATTACCCTGACTCCACAAGCCATTCGCGAACTTCGCCTGCTGCTCGAAGCCAAGCGGGCTGCGCCCGCCTCCGGGCTCAGGCTGCTGGTGGACAGGGGCGGCTGCG
The DNA here is from genome assembly GCA_007123195.1 of Verrucomicrobiales bacterium. GTDB lineage: Bacteria > Verrucomicrobiota > Verrucomicrobiia > Verrucomicrobiales > SKLO01 > SKLO01. Next base: position 1,529 of record SKLO01000461.1, read on the forward strand.
CCGGGATGCAGTATGGCATGAAGATCGACGACCCGGCGGCAGGCGACGAGGTGATTGAAACCGACGGGGTGCGGGTGCTGGTGGACCCGGAATCGCTGCGCTTCCTGCGAAACGTGACGGTGGACTACACCGACGACCTTTCCGACACCGGGTTCAAAATTGTGAACCCCGACGCCAGCCGCAGCTGCGGCTGCGGCACCTCGTTCGAGCCCGCCGATGCCGCCGCCCCGGCTGCCGGCGAATGATGTTGACATCTCATCTCCAACCCTTTAAGCCAACCCAAGCCGACCGCCAATTTTGTCGATGCAAATCGAGTTCATGAGTGAATCACGCAGCGGGGGAGGCCGTCCCCTGACCGCTGCCAAAGAAGAAACGCCCAAGAACTCTTCCGGCTTGGTCTGGTGGACCATCATCATCACCCTGCTGATCGGCCTCGCCACCAGCTCCTGGTTGTTCAGCATCTACGTCTTCACCCACCCGGAAAAGCCGTTCAGCTACCGGATCTTGGCCAAGTTCGACAAGCTCGAGCCGCTGACCAATTTCACCCCGATCAGCGTGCCCACGGGCGAGTTCAAGTCGTCCCGGGAACTGTTCTCCGCCTACTACGGCGCCCACAACGACCAGCTGGCGGTGATCAACAACACCCTGATGCGCCACTACCTGCGCAACTACGCCTCCAGCGAACCGGTCTACGTCAAGGGCACCTTCCGTGTCGCCCACGCCCGCCACCTGACCCAGGACGATCCCTTCACCTCCGGTTTGGCCCTCCGCGCCACCTCGGTCGACTTCCCCAACGTGGTGCTCGAACTGATCCTGCCCGGCCCCCACCAGGACGACATCCCGTTCCAACCGGGCGATGACATCACCATCGACACCAACTCCACCTTCGCCAGCGTGGTCCACATCGACCGCGAGGCCAGCGAGGTCCTGACGGTCAGCGCCCTGTCGATCGTCTACCGCTCCTTTCCCACCCCGGATGAGTCGGTCAACATCGCCCAGGCCCCGCCCGAGCGCCTCAACCTCGACGGCACCCTGCCGGTGATCGGGTTCGATGGCGCCGCCATCCGCGCCGTGCCGGTGGAAGTCGCCGAGACCGAGCCCCGGAATTGACCCCTCAGCCCGCCTGCGCCATCGCTCTGGCGGCGTCCTCGCCCGCCGGGCCGCTTCCCTGGCTGCGCGCGATCGCCTTGGCGAGCACCGCATCGAACCGTTCGGCCATGGCCTCGCCGGTGAAGGTGCGCATCACCCCCGCGCGACCCTGCTGTCCCAGCTCGCGCGCCCGTTCCGGATCCTGCAGCAACGGCTCCAACCCGTCCGCCAAGGCCGCAATGTCGTCCGGCTCCACCAGCACGCCGCCGCCGGTCTGCTCCAGCACCTCCGGGAACCCGCCGTGCCGCGGCTGCACCACCGGCACTCCGCATGCTTGAGCCTCAAGCACATACAGACCGAACGCCTCGCCATAGGTGGCCGGCACCGACAGCACCCGCAGGCCGCGCAGGAAATCGATCTTCTCCCGCAGGGAAACGTTCGGCAGCCAGCGCACCCGGTCGCCACATCCGGCCTCGGCCAGCTGTCGCTTCAATCCGCGCACGAACGCCTCATCGGCGGCGGTCTTGGCGCCGGCAATCGCGAGTCGCACCCCGGGAACGGTGCCGCGCCGGTCCAGCAGGATGAACGTGTCGACCAAGGTCTTGAGCCCCTTGCCCATGCACATCCTCGCCAGATAACCGATCACCGGTTCGGGCGGCGGTTCGGGGGCCGGCTGGTAGGCTGAGAAGTCCATCCCGTTCCACACCACATCGATGTCGCCCTCGTTGAGCTTCAACCGGCGCTCCATCCAGCGACTGTAGTAGCCACTGGTGCCCACCAATGCGTCGACGTGCGGCAGGCAATCGCGGAACGCCTGCCAGGCCTGTTCCTTGAACGGCTCCGGCAGGGTGTCGAGAAACGAGTCCTCGCCCTGCAGCGACACCAGCACCGGCACCCCCAGCCGCTCCTTGAGCGGCCGCGCCAGACCGCTCAGCAGTCCGTTGCTCAAGGACACCACGTCCGGCTTCGGCTGCTGCTGTTCCAGCCACTCCAGCAGGCTGCGCCACTCGGGTCCCTGCGGGCCGTCGAGCCCCTGCAGGCTCGCCAGGGTCATCTCGCCCAGGTCGCGGGCGTTGGTCATCTTCATCCGCTTGACCGCCGCCTTCAGCACCCGCGGGCTGTCCAGGCAACGGTGCAACCACTTCGGTGCCCGCCGGAACCACGGCAGCTTCTGCTGCAAATACAAGCTGATGCCGCCCACCTGCACCTTGAGGCCGGGGCTGGCCGGCTCGTCGTCCGTCACCAGCGGCAGATACAGCGGCACCATCATCGCGTCGTGACCACGCTTCCGCAGCGCCTTGATCAACACGTTGTCACGCAGGCAACTGCCGCAGTGGAAATTGCCCGTCCCGGGGGTCAGATGCACGATCCTCATCAATCACCCCTTACGAACGACGGCGCCCCGGAGCAAGTCCCATCCGCTCCAACCGGATTCACCGCCACCACCAAATAGATATGACCATTGGCCGCTCAATTGGTTTCAGGTCCGCCCACATGGCAGCTTGACGAACGCCTCCCGCCTCCGTAATCGAAGGGCATGCCAGATTCCGCACCCGTTCGCGTCGCTGTCACCGGAGCCGCCGGTCAAATCGGATATTCCCTGCTGTTCCGCATCGCCTCCGGCGCCATGTTCGGCCCCGACCGGCCGGTGCGCCTGCACCTGATTGAAATTCCCCAGGCCCTCGAGGCCCTGCAAGGCGTGGTCATGGAACTCGACGACTGCGCCTTCCCCCTGCTCGATGGCATCGTGGCCACCAGCGACCTCGACGAGGGCTTCCGCGGCGTCAACTGGGCGATGTTGGTCGGCAGCGTGCCGCGCAAGGCCGGCATGGAACGCAACGACCTGCTCAACATCAACGGCAAGATCTTCACCGGCCAGGGCCGCGCCATCCAAGCCAATGCCGCGCCCGACGTCCGCACCCTGGTGGTCGGCAACCCCTGCAACACCAACTGCCTGATCGCCATGCACAATGCCCCCGACGTGCCGCGCGACCGCTGGTTCGCCATGACCCGGCTCGACGAAAACCGCGCCAAGTCCCAGCTCGCCCGCAAGGCCGGCACCGCGGTCACCAACGTGCGCCGCATGACCATCTGGGGCAACCACTCGGCCACCCAGTATCCCGATTTCCACCTTGCCACCGTCGGCGATCGCCCCGCCACCGAGGCCATCACCGACCACACCTGGCTGGAGTCGGAATTCATCTCCACGGTCCAGCAGCGCGGCGCCGCCATCATCAAGGCCCGCGGCGCCTCGTCCGCCGCCTCCGCCGCCAACGCCGTGGTCGACACCGTGCGCGACCTCACCACCCCCACCCCGGCCGGCGACTGGAACAGCGTCGCCGTCTTCAGCGACGGCAGCTACGACGTCGAGGCCGGGCTGATCAGCTCGTTTCCCGTGGTCAGCGATGGCAGCCACTGGCAGATCGTGCCCGACCTTGAGGTCAATCACTTCAGCCGCAGCCGGATCGACGCCACCGTCGACGAGCTGAGGCAGGAAAAAGCCGCAGTTGCGGAACTTCTGCACACCAGCTAGCTTGACGCTGGTCGCCACCACGGCGCCCGTGGTCGTGAGCCCCAACCCCGTTCTTCAGATCGGACCGTGATCGCCCCGGCTCCGGGCCGCCATCGCTCCAGCTTGCCATCGTGTTTCAGCCTGCCTTCACCCAGTTGCCCGGGTGGTGCGGACTGAAGCCAACTGAAATGTGTCAAGCAACGGTCGATCACGACCGCCAGACCACCGCCCCTGCACCCGCCAGCGACCGCCCCGCCCGTCGGGCGCTGGCCAATTCCCTGCCGGCCGCTCTGTTCCAGTCCTTCAACGCCCCGGGCCAGACCCATGGCCGCGAACACCTGATCACCCGCCACCATGCCCCGCCGCCGGCCATCGATCCGGCGCTCATGCCCTGACCAGTTTCCCGCCTCCATGAATTCCCCGGAACGCGTCCGCCTCGTCGACATCGCCCGCAAAGCCGGCGTCTCCGTCGCCACGGTCTCCTACGCCCTGCGCAACGATCCCTGCATTTCCGCCAACCGACGGGAGCAAATCCGCGAGCTGGCGGCCGAGATGGGCTACCAGCCCGACCCGATGCTGTCGGCCCTCATTGCCTACCGCAACCAGCAGCGGGTGCAGCGCTACCACGGCGTGCTGGCCTTCCTCGGCGCCGATCCCGACCTGGAGCAATGGAGCCGCCGCGAGAATTTCGCCGACCTGTTCCGGGGCGCCAGCGACGCCGCCCTGCGGGCCGGTTTTGAAGTCCGCTACTTTCAGGCCACCGGCAACCGCAGGCACGATCGAAGGCTCGAGGCCCAGCTGGAACAAGCCGGCATCCGCGGGCTGTTGATCGCCACCTACCCGCTCACTGCCGAGGAAATCCGTTTCGATTGGAACCGGTTCACCGCCATTTCCCTGCTGCGGGTGCCCCGCCACCTGGCGATTCATTCGGTCGGCCAGGACCACTTCCTCACCGCCACCCGGGTGATCCAGGAAGTCGCCGGGCGCGGTTACCGGCGCCTCGGCCTGGTCGCCCGCGAGGACGTCTCGCGCCGCATCACCCACCAGTGGTATGCCGCCCTCAACACCGCCCCCACCCTGGCGCCGGGCGTCCGCCACACCTCGGTGTTCTGGCACCCCGACGCCCAGCCGCCGGTGCGCGAACTGACCGACTGGGTCCGGCGCGAACGGCTGGATGCGGTCATCAGCCACGGCAACGGGCGCACGCTGAACGCGCTTGCCGAGGGCGGTCTGGTCGTTCCCGACGACCTCGGTTACGCCGACCTGCACCTGTTTGAACGGTCCAGCAACATCAGCGGCGTCTACCAGTCGCTCACCGACATGGGTGAGATCGCCGTCAAGTGGTTGCTCTCCAGTCTCCACAACAACGAACTCGGCGAACATCGCTTTCCCAG
>SKLO01000318.1 GCA_007123195.1 Verrucomicrobiales bacterium
AAGGTGGCCAGCGCGACCGCCGGACCAAGCCGCCACCCGGGCATCCAGCCCCACCCGGTTCCGTGGTCGCGGCGCGCCGCCGACCGGGTCTCGCGCCGGCGCACCTCGCGCAGCACCCCGGTCGCGAACCGGTCCGGCAGCGGCGGCACCGGCGCCTGCGCGCGGCGCACCATTTCGTCGATGTTCAATCGGTTCATCACAACTCATGAAACGAGGCCCGTCCGGCTTTCCCTCACCCCAAGGAAAGATCTGGCCCGATGCCAATCTCCAGCTTTCGGTCGGCCATCTGATGCGGCTGGACGTCAAGTGAGTCTGGAAAACGATGCAGCCGGTCCAAGGCGTCGTCCAAAAATACAAGATGGCGCAGTTCGGCCTTTTGCCATTCAAGACCAGATCGGATGGGGGCCATCGAACCTGCGGTCATTGCAAGATCGGGGACGGACCGACGGCGCGATTGAAAAAGGCGGCGTGCTGGCGTAGCTGCTTGGGGTGGGACTCTGGCACCGGGTTTCGGCGGGCCTCATGCTCGCCGTCTGCTGCGCCACGGCCGGCGCCGGCGGGCTGCGGGTCGAGGATGGCCGGCTGCTGCGCAACGATCGCGAGTATGCCGCCGTCGGCATCAATTATCACGACGCCTTCATGCTGGTGCTCGAGCAACGGCCGGGGGCCGTGGAACGCTATGAGCGGGGTTTCGCCTTTCTTGTGGAGGCCGGCATTCCGTTCGCCCGGTTTGCCGCCTGCGGCTTTTATCCGGACGAATGGAAGATCTATCTGGAGCGGCCAGAAGATTACTTCGCCCGGTTGGACGAGCTGGTGACCTCGGCGGAGCGTCACGGGCTGGGTCTGGTTCCGGTCCTGTTCTGGTCCTACTTTGCCTTGCCCGACGCGGCGGGCGAACCGATCGGCGCCTGGGGCGATGAGACCAGCAGGACCCGCGGGTTGATGCGACGCTACACCCGGGAGGTGGTGGAGCGATACAGGGACTCGCCGGCCATCTGGGCCTGGGAGTTCGGCAACGAGTTCATCAATGAGGCGGACCTGCCGGAGGAAGTGGCACGGCGGAGTTGGATCGTGCCCGACCGCGGAACTCCCGGGGCCCGCACCGCGGCCGACCGTCTGACCAGTGCGGACTGCCACGAAGCCTACGCCGACTTCGCCCGGCTGGTGCGCTCGCTCGATCCCACACGCCCGATCATGACCGGTGACACGGCCCCGCGCAGCAGCGCCTGGCACCTTGCGCGGGGCAAGGGATGGACCCCAGACAACCGCCAGCAATGGCTCGAGACCCTGCTGGCGGCGAATCCCGCCCCGGTCGATACCTTGAGCCTTCACTTCTATCACCCGCGGCGCGACGGATCGGGCTATCCGGACTACGGCGTCAAGGGCCTGAGCCTGCGCGACCACCTGGCGCTGGCCGCGGCGGCCTCGCGCGAGGCCGGACGACCGCTGTGGTTGGGCGAGTTCGGTCCGGGGCTCGGTGAGGACAATGAGGACGAGCGCCGCCGGCAGGTCGGTGAATTTCTCGACCTGATCATCGAGTTGCGCATCCCACTGTCGGCTTACTGGGTCTATGACTCGCCCAATCCGGACCTGCGGGTCTGGAATGCGGTAGCCGGCGGTGCCAACGGTTTTGTCTTCGAGATGATCGCCGAGGCCAACCGCCGGCTGCAGGCGCATCAGGACCGGTGACGGCAACGGCGCGCCAGCTGGCCGGCGAGGAGGTTGGCCCGGGATTGGCGGCGGCGGCAGGGAGGCTGCCGTTCAGGTTTGACATTGCCACGGGGTGACTTCCCGTGTTTGATAGAGCCGACCCTCTGGAAGCTTCCCCGCGGAAGCGGACCGGACGGGGTCCACCAACCCACCGAGTTCCATGATGAAGCTGATCCAATCCCCCCTCGCCGCCGGTGCCGTCGCCGCCGGCCTGCTGCTGGCGCCCGCCGCCGCGGCCGATGCACCTGACAACGTCGCCCACCTGGCCGGCGAAGACGGCAAGCCACACATCGTGTTCGTCACCGGCGACGAGGAATACCGTTCCGAGGAGACCATGCCGATGCTCGCGCGCATCCTGCACCGCGACCACGGCTTCACCGTGACCGTGTGCTTTGCCCTCACCGACGGGGTCATTGATCCCAACCAGAGTTCGAACATCGAGGGCTTGGAGATCCTTGACGAGGCCGACATGATGGTGATGAACACCCGTTTCCGCACCCTGCCCGACGAGCAACTGGCGCACATCACCAGGTTCGCCGAGTCGGGCAAGCCGATGGCCGGCTTCCGCACCGCCACCCACGCGTTCCGCTACGGCGGCGGCAATCCGATGGACAACGAGTGGCCGCACAAGGTGTTCGGCCTGCCCTGGATCAGTCATCACGGCGGGGGTAATTCGACCGACGCGGTGATCGCCGAGGACAACGCCGACCACCCGGTGTTGCGGGGGGTGGAGCCGTTCCACGCGCGCAGCTGGCTGTATCATTCCCAGACCCTGCTGGAGACCGCCACCCCGTTGGTGATCGGCAATGCCGTCCGCGGCGCCGAACCCGGCGGCGAGAACTTCAGCGACCCCCACGTGATCGCCTGGGTGCATCACTATGAGGGCGAGCACGGCACCAGCCGGGTGTTCTTCACCACCCTCGGCCACCCGTATGACTTCAAGGCCGAGTCAATGCGCAAACTGGCGCTCAACGGCATCCTGTGGGCGCTGGGCCTGGAGGACAAGATCCCCGACGACGGCGCCAACGCCGAGTTCGCGGCCGATTACGAGCCGAACAACGCCGGTTTTGGCGACAAATACAAGCCCGGCCTGAAGCCGGCCGACATGCTGGCGCAGTGACCTCCGATACCCGCTCCCGGTGACCCCATGGCTGCGGCAAGGTCCGCGGGCGGTGATCGGACCAGCCCGCTCATGGCCCGCGCGGAGGGGTCGCCGGGGCGCTGCCGCTGCCACGGCGGCAGGGAGCTTGCCTTGCAAGAAGCCCCAACCATTGATCTGACCTGATGACGTCCGACATCCCACCGAGACTTTCCAGCGCCGCCCGGCGGCTCCGGACCCTGCCATCCGCCGTCCGCGCTTGCGCCAGCCTGGCGGCTCTCGGCTTGGCGCTGACCGCGGCACCGGCACGACTGGCCGCCGATGACGCCACCAGTCCGCCGAACATCGTGCTGATCATTTCCGACGACCAATCCTGGACCGATTACGGGTTCATGGGGCACGAGCACATCGAAACCCCGCGGCTGGATCAACTGGCCGCCGAGTCGTTGACCTACACCCACGGCTACGTGCCGAGCAGCCTGTGCCGGCCGTCGCTGATCACCATCGCCACCGGCTTGTTCCCGTGGCAGCACGGCGTGACCTCCAACGACCCGGCGCTGCCCGAGAGCAGGGGCAACTTCCGACAGGCTTGGGACGACCCCGAGTTCCGCGCCGCCTGGTTCGAAAGCCGGCGCATGATCCAGCTGCTGCCGTCGGTGCCGCGACGGCTGCATGAGGAACTCGACTACGCCTCGCACCAGAGCGGCAAGTGGTGGGAAGGACACCACGTGCACGGGGGATTCACCCACGGCATGACCCACGGCGACACACCGCGCGGCGGCCGCCACGGCGACGTCGGCCTCACCATCGGACGCCAGGGCATGGAGCCGGTGGCGGAGTTCCTCGACGAGGTCGAGGACCGGCCATTCCTGATCTGGTATGCGCCGTTCCTGCCGCACACCCCGCACAACCCGCCCCAGCGGCTGCTCGACAAGTATCTGCAGCGCACCGACTCCGAGCCGGTGGCCCGCTATTGGGCGATGTGCGAATGGTTCGACGAGACCTGCGGCGAACTGCTGGACCTGCTGACCGAACGCGGCCTCGACGACAATACGCTGGTGATCTTCGTCTGCGACAACGGCTGGCTGCAAAACCCGGATCAGGTCAACCGCTCGCTGGACACCTCCAAGCGCTGGCCTCACGACCTCGGCGTGCGCACCCCGATCATGCTGCGCTGGCCGGGCGCGATCGAGCCGGAAGTGGTGACCGTGCCGGTGTCGTCGGTCGACATCGCCCCGACCATCCTCGAGGTGTGCGGACTGGAACCGGGGGCTGAATTGCCCGGCATCAACCTGCTCGACCGCGACGCCGTGCAGGCGCGGTCGGCGATCTACGGCGACGTGCACGACCACAATTTCAACCCGCGCCCGTTCGATCCGGCGGCCACCGTGGTCTACCGCTGGGTGATCGAGAACGGCTGGAAGCTGATCGTGCCGGAGAAGGACAACATCCAGCCGGGTGACGAGTTCGCAGGCTCGCTGGAGGAGGGAATCGAATTGTATCACCTGGCCGAGGATCCGTTCGAGCAGCACAATCTGGCGGAACAGGAACCCGACCGGGCGCAGCGGCTGGGCGACAAGCTCGACCGCTGGTGGCGGCCACAGCGGCGGGCACAGGAGTGACATGGTCGCGAGGTCACCACTGGTGTTCCATTCGCACCGGGCGAACGGACCGCAATGGAAGCAGGCCGAGGGAACGATCGACCCGCCCCCCGGTCGGATTAGCCAATCCAACCTACCGTCGTTGCGTTCGCGAGGACCGGGGTGAGGCGGGGCGTTGGAGGGCGCACCCCACCGTGGCCGGCGCATCTCATTCGCCTTGCCAGCGCGGAGCGTCCCGCGGGATTGCGACTCCGCGGGGCAGGTCGAGGCGTTGCGGAATCCAAGGAGCCGCGGCATCCTTGCCGCGAGGGGTCGTGGCGGCAATGGACCACGGCGCCGCTGGTGGCGCGCTGAACGCCAGGGATGCCGCCCCATGGAAGCGCCTCCGTGAACACTCCCAGCCCACGGCTCGAAGCCTCCCCCGAAGCCTCCCCGCGCCTTCACCCCACGCCCAAACCCCTCCGACCGCTTGCGTCACGGGAGGCGGGAGATTCCTGTCCCGCCTGCCAATGAACAAGATCATGCCCTGACCGCCGCTCGCCCGCTTCCCTGCCCCCGGTCAGACCCCCGCCAGCTCGCGCGCCGTGGCAACACAAGCGCGCATTTTCTCCAGCCCGGTGCTGGCGGCGACCAACGGGTCGAGCTTCCAGTAGTCCTCGTTGAACAACTCGAGCGACAACACCGGCAGCCGACCGGTGGCTGCCAGCCGAGCCAGCAACTGCGGCACCCGGCCGACGCCGTCGCCGGGCCAGATCCGGTCGCGGTCGCTGATGACGTCGCGCGGGATGCCTTCGGGGATGTCGTTCATGTGCAGCACCGGACGGGCGTCCGGTCGCAGCAGGGCCAGGCCGACGTCGGATGAGCCGCCCTTGAACAGATGGTAGACGTCGGGCAGCACGCAGGCGTCGGGATGACCGGACTCGATGGCCACGTGGACCGCGTCGCCGAGGCGGCTGAGGTTGGCGGAGAACCCCCAGACCTCGGCCATCGGCACGATGTTGAACTCCTTGCCCAGCTCGATCAGCCGGTGGTAACGCTCGGCGGCGCGGACAAGGTTGAGCCCGGCCTCCTGGGTGGCGCCGCTGGGCGGCGCGGCCATGCGGGTGGCGCCCAGCTCGGCCAGCGCCTCCAGATCACGCCTGGCCTGCTCGAATCCCTGCTCGCGTTCGTTCTCGTCGTCGACAATCCAGCGGGCGAACCCGATCGCGCTCTCGACCGTGACCCCGGCGTCCTCGAGCTGCTTGCGCAGGTCCGCCAGCGAACCGCCGCCGTCGCGATGGGCGTGGATCTTGTTCATCCACGGCTCGATGGCGTGGTAGCCGGCCTCGATGGCCACCTTGATCTCCTCCTCCAAGCTCAGTTCCTGACCGCGGATGGTGCTGGTGTTGAGGCAGTAAATGACGCGCTCGTCATCGAGGCTGGCAGCGGCCACCGCCGCCGGATCGTGGGGATCGATGGCGTCGCGGTCATCTCCGCGGGCGCCTCGGGGAAGGACGGTCAGGGCGCCGAGGGCGCCAAAGGATCCCGCCAGCAAACCGCGGCGGGTCAGGGAATTCGGGGCATCTCCGGTGGGTTTCTTGGCCATGGGGTGGTCGAAATTGGACAAATTCAGATCTGGCTGGTCGGCCGGATGTCGGCGGGCTCACAGGTGGAACCTCGGTGAAGCCGTTCCGGTGCGGGCGTGACGCCCACATTGGGCACCGTCTCAGGCTCGGCCAGAGTGACACCGCCCGCAACATGACACGCGCGAACAGCTTGCCAAACAAAACCAGAGCCGACGAGGGAAACGCGCCATGCCGGGCGGGATTGTCGGGAAACCTTCGTCAGCGGTCGGGCGGTGGCGCTGGGAGGCATCGGCCCGCCGGGTGATCGTGTTCGCGGTCGGGCGTCAGGCGGGCGTCAGGCGGCGCAGAAGCGGCGTCCCCGCCGCTGGGTGAAGGCAAGGAGGATGTATTGACCATCGAACGCCCTCCGCACTCGGGCACGCCATGCGTTTCCCTCATGGGCTTCCCACCCGCCAACCACTCGCCGGGCGACGACGACGTTGCCCCTCCGGCCCGCAAGCGGGCAGCGGGCAGTTCGGGGTA
>SKLO01000415.1 GCA_007123195.1 Verrucomicrobiales bacterium
AGGTGGGGAGGACAACCCGAGCATGGTGGCCAGGCTGGCGGCATCGGCCTCGACCAGGGCGTCACGCAAGGCGGCGGCCAGCGGTTCGGGTTGGCGGAACACCTGGGGCGGCGCCGGCCGGACGGGGGTGGCGGGTGCTGTCCCTGGTTCGTCGACCATGACCGGTGGGTCGGTGCCGGCTTCGGCCGGGGCCAGTTCAGCGGTTGAGCCACGCGGCGGCGGCAGCTCGCGGACCACCACCGGCTCCGGCGGTTGGGCGGCAACCGCAGCGGCGGCCTCGGTTTCGGCGCGCGCGACCCGTTCAGCCTCAGCCTCGCGCTCGGCGGAGCGCTGCTGGCTGCGGAACGTGACGAAATAGAACAACAGACCGCTGACGAGCAGCGCCCCGATGATCAACAGGGCGGGTGCGGCGGCGTAGCCGGCGGCGTGGCGGTGGCGGTTGGTTGGATTCACTCGGATTGGCGGGGCGTGGGGTGGCGCGGAACGGTGGTTGAGATCGGGTTGGAGCGGCAATCAGGCAACGACGCCGGGCATGAATCGTGTCTTTCGGCAGAGGGCGTGGACGCGGATGGCGTCCGGCTACCCACACTGGCCAGTATACGCCAATCCACCGCCATGTTAAGCAGTCGATTGCCCGGCGCCGGCCGGGCTTTCGGTGGTTGGACAAGGCGCCTTGGGCTCCGCCGCCGCCGTCGCGGGGGCGGGGCGGGCATCCGTTCCTGCCCGACCGGCCCACGGAACCGGCGCGGTGCCCTTTTGCATAGTCCATTCCAGGCTGGCAGGGGTTCAATCTGGGCGGGAAATTCCTGCTCGCCCTCCGGCCGGGCAGTCGCTGGTGTTGAGTTGCGTGGCCCTCTGGGACGCTTTTCTGTAAAACCTCGTTGGTTGCTCCCGTAGAACCGCCATGAGAATTTCGTTTGCCCGTTCAATTCTGCTGATGGTGACCATCGGCTTCACCCTGGGGCTGGCGGCCGAGGCGACCGCCAGGCAAGGCTGGGTGGCCAGGCTTGGTGACTTCCACAAGGAATTCGAGGAGTTCCAGCGCGAGGAAGCCGGCGGCCAGTTGTATTACGGCGACAGCGAGGCGCTGCTGCGGGTGGCGCACGCGGCGGTGTATCAGTCCATCATGGCCAAGCGGGTGTCGGAGCAACTGACCCCTGATCAGGCCCGGCAGTTTCGCAATCAGCTTGAATTCCTCGGCGAGAGGACCCGGGCTCAGGGCGGCGGGTTGTCGGTCGAGCAGCAGCAGGAGGTCGCCCGCGAATTGCAACAGCTGGCGGCCGCGGTCGACAAGCAAACCGAGGACAACGGCTTCGAGACCTCCAGGGCGACGCCGGAATTGAACCGGTTCCAGGCATTGATCGAGGACGTGATGACCTTTGGCCGATCGCGCAACTATCTCAACGATCGGGATGTCGAGCGGGTCCGGCGGGAACTGGATTCCTATGAGCGGGATCGCGACCGGGCCCGCCGTCGCGACCCCATCGGAGTGGTCGATCAGCTGCGCTTCGCGGGTCGGTTGAACGAAATCGGCGACCAGCTGGCGTCGAGGTTCACCCGGCCGCCGGGGTCGGAGTCGGAGACCGCCCCGGCCGGGGCGGAGCCGCGCCCGCTGTTGCCGGAGGGCGAGGTGCGGTCGCTGCTGCCGCAAGCCGACCCGCAGCCGCTGCTGCCGTCGGCGCCCTGAGACCCGGGCAACCGGTGAGGGGCAGCGCTGGATAAGCAAGGGCGTGGTTTCCCGAACCTGAGGGCTGGACGCATCGCGCCGCCGCCCGGGCCTGCGCTGTGCCCCATTGCGGGACAACCGCCCTGTTGGAATCCGGTCGCCAACCCGATCGCGGGCGGCTACCGGACAGCCATGTTCGTGCCCCGTCCGCTGCTGTTGCCAGTGCTCATTGTCGCCGCCCCGCTGGCCTCGGCGGACTCGTTCTACCAAGAGACGCCGTTGTTTTCCACCGCGCCCAAGGAAGAGGTGACGGTCAACACCATCGACCGGTTCGGTCCCGTGGGAATGGCGGTCGAGTTGCACCAGCCGGCGTTCACGATGAGGGTGGGCGACATCGAACCCGGCTCGCCGGCCGAGGCGGCCGGAGGACTGGAAAAGGGGCAGATCATTGAGACCATCAACGGCCGGGCGCTCGAGGGCATCGACCCGCGGATCCAGCTCGGCCGGATCATCGAGACCGCCGAGGCCGGTGATGGCGTTCTCCGGTTGGCCGTCAAGGACGACGCCGACGGGGCGGCGCGGGAAGTGGTGGTCAGGATTCCCGCCATTGGCGCCTACAGCGCCACCTGGCCGCTCGATTGCCCGAAATCCGACCGCATTGTGCGCCAGTTCGCTGATTACCTCGCCCGGCCCGACTCGCACAAGGGATTCGCCGGCTTCGGCATGTTGTTCCTGCTGTCCACAGGTGACGACCGCGATCTGGCCCCGGTGCGCGAGTGGGTCCACAGCCTGGTGGAGCGCGGGACGTCCGGTTACGCATGGCACATCGGTTATGGCGGACTTGCCATTTGCGAATATTACCTTCGCACCGGCGATCCGGTGGCGCTGGAAGTGATCCAGGAATGGGTCGACGCGGCTGCGGCGGGCGAATACATCGACGGCTGGGCCGGACGCGGAGGGGTCACCCGGCTGGGTTACGGCGCCGGTCATCTGAACGCCGCCGGCACCGGTGTGGTGACCTTTCTGTTGCTGGCCAAGCAATGCGGCGCCGACGTCGATGAAAGCCTGCTGCACCGCACGCTCAGCCATTTTTTCCGCTACGCCGGCCGCGGTTGCAACCCTTACGGCGACGACCGACCCGAGACTTCCTTTGTCGACAACGGCAAGAACGGCCTGCTGGCATTTACCATGGCCGCCGCTGCGTCGCTGACGCCGGAGGGCGAGGACTCGATCTACGCCCGCGCCCGTGATCACCTCGCCATGAGCGGCTTCTACACCACCACCTTCATGCTCCACGGCCACACCGGCGGCGGCATCGGCGAGATCTGGCGCAGCGCCGCCATGGGCCTGCTGCACGACACCCTGCCGGACCAATACCGCGACTTCATGGACCAGCGGAAGTGGCACTACGAGTTGTCGCGCCGCTTTGACGGCTCGTTCGGCATCCTCGGCGGAGCCCGCTACGACAACCTTGAGTGGGGCGCCTGCTACCCTCTTGCCTACACCATCCCGCGCCGGACGCTGCGCATCACCGGCGCGCCGCCGTCCGAGTTCTCGAAGCCCTACCAGTTGCCGGCCAATCCCTGGGGCACGGAGGCCGACGAGGTGTTCGTGTCATTCGATCCCCCGGCCGATCCGAACGGCCGGCGTCATCACGATGTCGCCGCTGAAAAACTCACCGAGATGTCGGCCAGGCCGTTGATCCTCCGCCTGAACGCCCTGGATGACGTCAGCGACGACGACCTTCGCCGCTATGTTCATCATCCCGAGTTCCTGATCCGCAACATGGTGGCGGCCCACGCCGCCGGTCAATCGATCGACTACATGTTCCGCCGCCCCGGCTCGCGGGTGCGGCCGGATCTGCTGCTGGAATTCTGCCGCTCACCAGATCCGCGGGTGCGCGACGTCGGTTTCCGCGCCGCCGGCAACGCCTTCAATGCGAACAGCGAATGGTCGCAGGAGGTGTTCGAACTCGCGATCGAGCGGTTGGGGGACGACGCCGAGTCGTGGTGGGTCAAGGACGCCGCTCTGGCCATCGTGGCCCGTGGCACGCCCGACATGATCCTGCCCCACATCGACCTGCTGCTGCCCTACCTCCAGCATTCCGAGCAGTGGCTGCAGAACGGCGCGCTCACCGCGCTCACCGTCGTTGCCACCGACGAACGGTGTTATGCAACCGTGCTGCCTGCAGTCGCGGAGGTGTTCCGCACCAGCCAGCGCATCAGCACCATCGGTGGCCCGCACCGGGCCCTTCGCGGCCAGCTGCGCGAAGCCGGTCAGGACGTTCAGGCGCTCGCGCTCGAGGTGCTGGGCGTCACCTACGCCGATTACGCCGGCACGCGCGTCTGGGAGGGCGGCCAGAACCTGACCCGGAACTACGAGGAGCACATCGATGTCATCGCGGAAACCCTGTCCCAGGTTCCCGGCGGCTACGACGTGCTCCACCAGATTTCCCGCGCGCGCTTCCCCGACCAGCCGCTGCCGCACAAGGAGCTGTTCCTGGCCGCCGACCCGGATCGGTTCGGTCCTGACCTGCAGCAGGCCATCAAGCCCACCATCCGCGACGAGCTGGTCTACCAGTATGTCGGACAGAACCGCCGCGGCATCCTCTCCGACCTGCGGATGAACCGCCAGAGCGCATCGGTCACCAACTCCATCGACGGGCTGGTCGATCTCTACCAGCGGGTCGGGGTCGACGATTACGACTGGCAACCGTTCGGCCCCGACCTGAGGAACGCCGAATGGCATTACTTCACCTTTGATCCGCCCGAGCAGCAGCCCTATGACCAGTCCCCCTGGCGGTATCGAGAGGTCACCTATCCGGGCGGGGTGGACCATTGGTTCCAGCCGGAGTTCGATCCGGCCGGGGCCGGCTGGGGCACAGGGCTGCCGCCGTTCGGCCAGAACCGCGGTGAACTGCGGTCCGCCTTCCGCGGCGATGAACCGCGCACGCTGTGGGAGCACGAAGTCCTGCTGGTGCGGGGCACTTTCGAGTTCCCGGAACTCAAACCGGGCCACATCTACCGGCTCCGGGTCCAGACCGGCCAGGGGGTGGGTTCGGGCTGCGGCTTCAAGGTGTATGTCAACGGCAGGGAACTGGTCGAGGCGCCACAAGGCCTCGGCCGGCGCCAGGGCGACACCGTCCGCGGCGGCTGGATCACCGCGGATTTCATGGAGGAATTCGGCAACGGTCCGGTCACCATCGCCGCCACCTCGTTCCTGCGCTACGGCACCCGTGCCATCGTCACCATGCCACCGGTGCCACAAGGCACTTTCAGCCTGTGGTTGGAGGAGCGCAGGCTGCCGCCGCTCGATCAGGAGGTGTTCCGCAAGGCGGCGTCCTTCATCCCCATGGCCAGCTCCGAGTGGCAGGCCAACATCGATCCTGAAAGCAATGAACCGGTCACCGACGAGGGCAGGTTCCGTTTCGATGGTGGGTTCACCGCCAACGCGGCGGTGCCGGGACGATGGACCACCGTGGCGCTGGTGGAGGACATGGAGGACTTTGAGCCCGGGCAGGGATCGGACCCGCCGCGCGCTCCGGTCCGCAGCCTTGTGTTTCGTGACGATGGCACCACCGACGATCCGCGCTGGATCTGGTCCGGCGACATGCTGATGGACCTTGATCAATACGCCGCCCTGCGGATCACGCCGAGGACCATCGATGGAACCGGCTACCTGTTCGTCGAGGCGGGCGGCTTCAGCGCGGACCATCCCGCCGGCTGGCAACCGGCCCTGATGGTCATGCGGCGCGAGCCTTGATCAGGCCTCACCAGGCAACAACAACTGCAATTGCTCCGCCGTTTCCGCCGGCCACAGCTCGCGCGGGGTGAGCACCGCCCCGTCGATCGCGCGGTGCTCCGGCCAGTCGGGTTCGGCGGGGATGGCGCCCACCGCCTCGCTGACAATCGTCTTGGCGGCCTCGGCATTGGCCATCAGGTGACCGATCACGGTCTGCGCGTTGACCGGCTCCTCCTCGATCTTCCAGCAGTCGTAGTCGGTGATCATCGCCAGCGTGGCCAGCGCGATGCCGGCCTCCCGCGCCAGCTTGGCCTCGGGAAGGTTGGTCATGCCGATCACGTCAAATCCGAGCCGCCGGTTGGTCTCCGACTCGGCGCGGGTGGAAAATGCCGGGCCGTCCATGTTCACATAGGTGCCGCCGTCGTGCACGGCATGCCGGTGATGGGCGCGCGAGGCCTCGACCAGGATCCGCCGCAAACCCCCGCTGTAGGGCTCGGCAAAGGCGATATGGGCGGCAATGCCGCGGCCGAAGAAGGTGTGGTGCTCGCGCCGGCTGGTGCGGTCGAACAACTGGTCCGGGACCAGGATGTCGCGCGGCGCATACTGCTCGCGCAGGCTGCCGACCGCGGTCACGGCGATGACCCAGCGCACGTTGAGCGAGCGCAGCGCGTGGAGATTGGCGCGGTGGTTCAACTCATGCGGCAGGATCCGGTGGCCGCGGCCGTGACGCGGGAGAAAGAACACCGGGCGCCCCGCCAGAATGCCGCCGACCAGGTGATCGGACGGCGAGCCGAACGGCGTTTCCACCTCGATCTCCCGCCGGTTCTCCAAGCCCTCAATGTCGTAGAGGCCGCTGCCTCCGATGATGCCGATGGCCGGTTGGGCGGGTGCTTGCGGGTGCAGGAACGACATGATCAGCGCCGATAGCGGCGATTGGAACGGCGGTCAAGCAGGATGGCCGCGGTGCCGGACCGCACCGGGACCTGGCCGGCACATCGGTGCGAATGAAGCGCCATCAAGCCGGTATCGACTGGACATCCGCCCG